>SBFT01000420.1 GCA_006227805.1 Paracoccaceae bacterium | reverse complement strand
GAGGGCCTCGGACGCGACCTGCTCCGCATCGGCAGCGTCGCGCGCGTCCTGCGCCTCGGCCGTCTCCTGCACCTGGTCGGCGACATCCTGCGACAGTCCGGGGCGGTCCTCGGGGTGGTCCTCTGGCGCGGCCTCGTCCAGCGGCCAGAGGGCCTCGTCCCGGGCCTGCGTCCCGGCGGCATCCTCTTCGCTGTGATCCTGCGGCCAGAGGGTCCGGTCGTCATCAGGCGCGGAAGTCTCGGCCACCCGCAAGGCCGGCGTCAGCACCAGCCGATCCAAGCCCGCGGCCGCCTCGGACGCGCCGGACGGCGTGGGCACGCGGCGGTCATCCGACACCAGCCGCCGGATGGACGACAGGACATCTTCGATCTCGACGCTCTTCACGGGCTCGGACATCGCATTACCACTCTTGGCCTCGCGGCAAGTCTAGCTGCCTGAACGGATTCACACAACCGATAGGACCGGCTATTCGCGTCCAAGTTTACGCAGGACTTTGTCCAATTGTTGACCTTGCTGGCTGCGATAGGCGGGGGCGTTCCTGACCTGGTTGAAATAGGCGGCCGGATCGTAGATCTGGACGGCCAGGCGAAGGTTCTCCGCCGTCAGAAGGCCCTGCGCCGCAAGAATCTGATAGGACGCGACATAGAGTTCCGTCTGCGCCGCGATCCGCGCCGTCTGCGCATCCAGCAATTCCTGTTCGGCATCCAGCACGTCCAGCGTGGTCCTGGCGCCCAGCGCCGCCTCCTCGCGCACGCCCCGGAAGGCCACCTGGGCGGCGGCGATGCGGCGGTCGTTGGCCTCGATCGTGGCCTGCGCCACCTGAAAGCGCACCAGCGCCGAGGCGACGTCCTGCGCGATCGCCTCCTGCACGTTCAGAAGCGCGTAGCGCGCCGCATCCCGCTGCGCCATCGCCCGACGCAGCCCCGAGGCCAGCCCCCCGCCCTGGTAGATGCGCTGGCTGAAGTTCAGCGACAGGCTGCTGGAATTCGAGTCGCCCGTGGCATTGTTGGTTTCCACCGTGCCGATCTGTCCCTGAAGACGCAGGGCCGGGCCCATTCCCGCCTCGGTGGCCAGAACCCCCAGCTCAGCCGCCGCGACCTGGTGCTGGGCCTGCTGGATATCGGGATGGGTGCGCATCGCGACCGCCTTCGCCTCGTCGACCGAGGCTGGACGCGCGGGCAGACGGGGCGGCGGCTGAAGCCGCGTCGGCAGCCGGCCAACGGCGGCCAGGTATTCCTCGCGGGCATTGACCAGGTTGCCTTCCGCCAGGGCCAGGTTCGACCGCGCCTCGGCCAGCCGCGATTCCGCCAGCGCCACGTCGGTCCGCGTCACTTCGCCGACCTCGAAGCGGTCGCGCGTGGCCCGCAGCTCCTCGGTCAGGACGCGCACGTTGTTCTGGCGCAGGCTGACGAATTCGGTTTCGCGCAGCACGTTCATGTAGGCCCGCACCGCGCGCAGAAGGACCTGCTGTTCGACCGACCGCAGCAAGGCGCGCGTGGCCAGCACGGTTTCCTTCGCCGCCTGGGTGCGCAGCGGGCTGGCGCCGTTGTCCCACAGAAGCCAGCTTGCGCTCAGCGAGGCCGAGAGCGCGCTGGTCTGGTTGTTGATGACGATGGGGCCGGTGCGGGTTTCCGACAGGCTGCGCGACACCCCGATCACGTAGTCCACGACCGGGCGCAAGGCCGCCAGCGAGGAGGCGACATCCTCGTCCGCGGCGCGCAAGAGGGCGCGGTTCTGTTCCAGAAGCCCCGACGTGTTGTAGGCGCCGATCAGCGCATCGGCCAGGTTGTCCGCCCGAGCCGGGGCCGAAAGCCCGAAGGCGATGCAGACCACAAGCCCCCCAGCTCGCAACATGGTCTTGAAACGCGACATGCCCATCTTGTCCTGCCTCACCCGTTCGGTCGTCCTCTGCGCGGCGGACCTGCCGCCCGATCCCGTGGAAGTCCGTCACTCAGAGCGCGAAAGCCGCCTGCCGCTGGAACCCCGGCAGAACCGGCGCGCCCGCGTTGAACGCGAAGCGCCACGAGATCTGGCCGTCGATCTTGTGACCGATCCGGACGATGCCCAGCGCGCCTTCCATGAACAGGCAGGCGATCCGTCCGCCTTCCTTGAGCTGCGCCACGATCGCCTCGGGCAGTTCGGCCACGCCCCCCTCGATCAGGATCATGTCATAGGGCCCGTGCTCGGCCGCCCCCGCGGCCAGTGCGCCGTGGTGGACGATCACCGCATCCGCGCCCGTGCTCGACAGGATGCCCTGCGCCTCGGCCGCGGCGGCCTCGTCCTCCTCGACCATGACGACGGCCTGCGCCAGGCGCGCGATCACCGCCGAGGAATAGCCCAGCCATCCGCCGATATCGAGAACCAGTTCCGTCCCCTCGAAATCCAGCGCATCCAGCATCTTGGCCAGCGTCCGGGGGTCCAGGATGACGCGCCCCGGAGCCACATCGACATGTTCGCCCGCATAGGCCGCTTCCCGCGCCGCGTCGGGGACGAATTCCTCGCGCGGGACGGACAACATCGCGTCGATGATGGGGAACTTGGTGACATCGGAAGGACGCACCTGCGTGTCGACCATGAGACGGCGGCGTTGGGCGTAGTCGGTCATGCTAAACTCATCCGTTCAGAGGTATCCCAAACACTTGCCACATCGCGCCCCGCGCGGCAACGCCCAGTTCGGCGCCAAAGCGCCGCAACACCGCTTGCGACACCGCGCCGGATGGGATATTCGCCATGGCACACCATCTGGCTGGCGAGTTGGCGGAGTGGTGACGCAGCGGATTGCAAATCCGTGTACACCGGTTCGATTCCGGTACTCGCCTCCAAACAA
>SBFT01000027.1 GCA_006227805.1 Paracoccaceae bacterium | reverse complement strand
TGCTTCACGTTCTTGGCGTGGGACGGCATGATCATCTTCATGAAGTCCTTGGCGATGCGATAGCCGCGTTCGCCTTCCACCAGGACCTCGTCGATGTCGCGGTTGTAGAGATCGCGGATCGACCGCTTGATCAGGTCGCCTTCCTCGTAGATCTTCGCGGGCGCGATGGATTTCAGCGTCAGCTCGCGGATCTGTTCCCAGAGGCGTTGCAGATATTCGTAGTCGCGCTTGATCTCGGCCTTGGTGCGCTGGGATCCGGCGGTCCGGATGATCAGGCCCGCACCGCGCGGCACCTCGATCTCGGTCGCGATCTCCTTCAGCTTCTTGCGGTCGGCGGCATTGGTGATCTTGCGGGAAATCCCGCCACCCCGCGCCGTGTTGGGCATCAGCACGCAATAGCGGCCCGCCAGCGACAGGTAGGTCGTCAACGCCGCACCCTTGTTGCCGCGTTCCTCCTTGACCACCTGCACCAGAAGGATCTGGCGCACCTTGATGACTTCCTGGATCTTGTAGCGGCGCGGGCGCGGCTTGCGCGGCGCGCGGATATCCTCGACGTCATCCTCGTCGGCGACCGATTCGATGGTCTCGTCGCGGGCGGCGGCGTCCTCGGGGCCATCCCCCTGGCCGATGTCGTCCTCGCCCTCGTCCTCGTCCTCGGGCGCTTCGGGCTCGTCGGCGGGCTCCTCGACCGGGGTCTCGGCCACGGTCTCCATGGGCGACAGACCCTCCGGCACCTCCTCGCCGTCCGCGGTGTCGAACGTCTCCATGCCGGCGACTTCCACGGTGTCCACGGCATCCTCGGACCGGACGCTCTCGGCCTTGGACTTGCCGCGCGAACGTGTCCGGCGCGACCGCTTGGGCTTGGCGTCCTCTTCCTCGTCCCGCGCGCTCTGGGCCTCGGCATAGGCGCGCTCTTCCTCCATCAGCGCCTCGCGGTCGGCGACGGGGATCTGGTAGTAATCGGGATGGATCTCCGAGAACGCCAGGAAGCCATGACGGTTTCCGCCGTACTCGACGAAAGCGGCCTGGAGCGACGGCTCGACCCGCGTGACTTTCGCGAGATAGATGTTGCCGGCTAGCTGGCGTTTGTTTTCCGACTCAAAGTCGAAATCCTCGACCTTGTTTCCGTCCACCACCACGACGCGGGTTTCCTCCGCGTGGGTGGCATCGATAAGCATTTTCTTGGCCATGTGTCCTTGGTGCGCGGCAACGGCCCCGCTGGCCGCCCTGGCGGGCGGCGGAGGGTGGTGTCGCGTCTTGTCAGGGCGATATGGGACGCAGCGCGGCGCGGGGCCGAAAGGCCCGCGGATACGGATATCTTCACACCGTCGCGCGTCATCGCGGTTCTTCTCCGGCAGGGGGCGGACGCCGCACCTGCCCGTTCATGTCCCCAGCCGACGTGCGGTCAAGGGGGGTTGCATCAGCCCCTTGCGGGGCTCAATCGGTCTACGGGGCGCGTCCGGTCTCCGGTTTGCGCGGGCCCTACAGCGAATCTCTCAGAACGGACGCCACCCGGGTGAAACCGCAAGGCGCGCCGTAGCGGTAACCTTATCGCCAGCCCCGGGGCAAACACAATGGGCAAAGTTCGGCGGTGTTGCTTCGACCCGGAGTAAAGGCTGCGCGAGGGATCGACGACGAGAGGACCCCGACAATCGCGGCCCCGGCGTCCATCGACCAGGACGCGCAGTCAGGCGCCGCCGGGCCGGACGAAGGACGCTGCCACCAATGCCGCCAGCAAGGCCACGAAGAGGCTTCCGGACAAGAGCCAGCCCGCAGCACCGATGCCGGCCAGGATCAACCCGGTCATCACCAGGGGAAACGTCGTTCTCATTGCGACCTCACAGGTAATCCGAGCGGCTGAGACCGTATTTCGCCATCTTCTCGTTCAGCGTCCGCCGCGGCAGGCAGAGTTCGTCCATGACGCTGGCGATCGACCCCTTGTGGCGGCGCATCGTGTTGTCGATCAGCATCCGCTCGAAGGCTTCCACATATTCCTTCAAGGGCTTTCCTTCCGTCGTCATCACCGGCTGCATGTCCTCGTGATCCGACATCAGGAGCGACGCGATCGTCCCCGAGCCGCGCCGCGACTGCAGCACAGCCCGTTCGGCGATGTTGATCAGCTGGCGCACGTTGCCCGGCCAGGGCGCCTGGAGCAGCTGCGCCGCCTCCTGCGCGGTGACCTGCGGCGCGTCGCAGCCGTATTCCTCGGCGAACTGCTCGGAAAGGCGCGTGAACAGCGTCAGGATATCCTCGCCCCGCTGACGCAGGGGCGGCACGGTGATGCGCAGCGCCGCCAGCCGGTAGAAGAGGTCCGGGCGCAGCGCGTCCTCGGGCGTGCGGCCCTGTTCCTGCATGTTGCAGATCGCTACGATCCGTGTCTCGGCGGGCGCGCCCTGTTCGTTGATCACGCTCAGCAGCTTGGCCTGCAGCCCCTCGCTCAGCGCCTCGATATCCTCGAGCACAAGCGTGCCGCCGCGCGCCTCCTCGATGGCGGGCAACTGGCTGTCCTCGGGCAGGACCGGCCCGAACAGCCGCTTGGCCAGCGCCTCCTCCTCGAAGGCCGAACACGAGACCAGCACGAATTTCCTGCCCGCCCGGCTGCCCACCGCATGGAGCGCATGCGCCACCAGCGTCTTGCCCGTCCCCGTCTCGCCATCGATCAGCACATGGCCGTCGGCCTGGCCGAGATCGAGGATATCCTCGCGCAGGCGTTCCATCACCGGGCTGGTGCCGATCAGCTTCTTCATCAGCGTGCCGCCGTCGGACAACTCGCGGCGCAGCGCGCGGTTGTCGATGGTCAGGCGGCGGGCATTGGTGGCGCGCTTGG
>SBFT01000198.1 GCA_006227805.1 Paracoccaceae bacterium | reverse complement strand
CTCGGTCATCGCGCTGCTGGTGGGGATTTCGGTCTTCTTCATTCCGGTGAAGGGCGACTTCCTCGCCGTCCACGTGCTGAACTTCCTTCTGGAGCCCATCGTCGACACGCTGCGCGACCTGGGCGATCCTTCGCCCACGCTGCAATACACAAGCCCGCAGGAATATCTCTTCACCCTCTTCCGCATCTCGATGGTCTTCGGCTTCGCGCTGGCCTTTCCGGTGATCGGCTTCCAGCTGTGGCGATTCGTGGCGCCAGGCCTCTACCGAAGCGAGAAGAACGCCTTCCTGCCCTTCCTGATCGCCTCGCCGGTGATGTTCCTTCTGGGCGCGAGCTTCGCGCAGTTCGTGGTCACGCCGCTGGCGATGAACTTCTTCCTGGGCTTCGCGGACGTCGCCTCGGTCTTCGCGAGCCTCGTCTCGGGCGCGGCCGAGACCCTGCCCGAAGGCGCCGCGATGGTCCCGCAGGCCGAATCCAGTTCCGCCCCCACGATCACCTTCTTCGGCAAGGTGAACGAAAGCCTGGACATCACGCTGAAATTCATCATCGCCTTCGGTCTGTGCTTCCAGTTGCCGGTGCTGCTGACGCTGATGGGCAAGGCGGGACTTGTCAGCGCCGAGGGCCTTGCGCATGTGCGCAAATACGCCATGGTCGCCATCCTGATCGTCGCCGCGCTGGTGACGCCGCCCGATGTCGTCACGCAACTCATCCTCTTCAGCGTGGTCTACGGGCTTTACGAAGTGTCGATCTTCCTGGTGCGCCGGGTCGAGAAGAAGCGCGAGAAGGAATTGCGCGACGAGGGCCTGTGGTTCGACGACGAGGAAGAGATCCTGGACGAGGCCGAGGCGCGCGGGGATCCCAAGGCATGAAGGGAAAGGCCCTGCTCGACCGGATCGCCGGGGCGCTGGAACGGATGGCACCTGCGCCGATGGCGGCGCCCGATTTCGGGGCCGCGCCCGCCTTCGTCTGGCACGTGGCACCCGACCGGCTGGAACCGGTGACGCGGGTCAACCGGGTCGATCTGGACCTTCTGGTGGGGATCGACCGGTCGCGTGACACGCTTCTGGCCAATACACGCCGCTTCGCCGAAGGCCTGCCCGCCAACAACGCCCTTCTGTGGGGTGCGCGCGGCATGGGAAAATCAAGCCTTGTCAAGGCAGTGCACGGCCATCTTCAGGCCGGTCACCCGGACCTGAAACTGGTCGAGCTGCAACGCGAGGACCTGCCCAGCGTCGGCCGTTTGCTGAACCACCTGCGCGCGGCGCCCTATCGCTTCGTCCTGTTCTGCGACGACCTGTCCTTCAGCCACGACGACCAGCATTACAAGAGCCTCAAGGCGGTCCTCGATGGCGGGATCGAGGGGCGGCCCGACAACGTGGTCTTCTACGCCACCTCGAACCGGCGCCACCTGATGCCGCGCGACATGATCGAGAACGAACGCTCCTCCGCCATCAACCCGTCCGAGGCGGTCGAGGAGAAGGTGTCCCTCTCGGATCGCTTCGGTCTGTGGCTCGGCTTCCATCCCTGCAGCCAGGACGAGTTCCTCGCCATGATCGACGGCTATTGCGCCGCCCATGGACTGGCGCCCGACCCGGAGGTCCTGCGGGCCGAGGCGATCGAGTGGCAGGCGACGCGCGGCGCGCGGTCGGGGCGGGTGGCCTGGCAGTTCTTCACCGACCTGGCGGGACGGCACGGGCTGCGGCTGGAGTGATCTTTGCGAGGCTCCGCCTCGCGCTCCGGGATATTTGGGGCGAGAGGAAGGACGTGACGCCTGTGCTTTCTCTCGCTGCAAATATCCCGGGGGTGAGCCCCGCAGGGGCGAGGGGGCAGAGCCCCCTCGTGCATCGGCTTCAGTTCAGGTAGGGCGTCGGGTCCACGCTGTCGAAGCCTTCGCGAACCTCGAAATGCACATAGGCATTGTCGCCGCCGCGCAGCTGCGCGATCTGCTGGCCGCGCTTGACCGTGTCGCCCTTGGCCACCTTGATCCTGTCCACGTTGGCATAGACCGTCAGCAGGTTGTCGGCATGGCGCACCACGATGATCGGAACCTGGTCGGCGCTGGCGGTGATCGCGGCGACGGTGCCGTCGGCGGCGGCCACGACCGGCGTGCCCGGCGCGGCGGCGATGTCGATGCCTTCGTTCGTGCCCTTCTTGTAGTCGCGGATGATCCGGCCCTGGACCGGCAGCGCCATCACGCCGCCCGAGCCGCGGGTGGGGGTGCCGACATTCACCGGGGTCGCGGGCGCCGGGGTCGCGGCGGGGGCGACGTTTTCGCGTGGCAGCGGTGTCGCGGCGCTGGGCGGGGTGGGTGTGGGGCTGCCCCGGCCGGGTTCGGTGACGGCGGCGCTGCGCACGGGTGCGGGCTGGTTCGCGACCGGGATCAGCAGATACTGGCCTTCGCGGATCGCGAAATCGGGCCCCAGGCCGTTCCATTCGCCCAGCGCGCGGACCGGAACCGGGTAGAGCCGCGCGATGGTATAGGCGGTTTCGCCGCGCACGACCTTGTGGCGGACGGGCTCGCCCGCGGGGCGTGCGCCGGTCTGACCGGCGGAGGGTTCCAGCGTCGTCGTGGCGACCCGGGGCGTGGCGGGCGCGCTGTCGATCGCGCTGCCCGCGAGCGTGGTGATGTCGATGGCGCCCGGCGTGCCGGGGGCGGGTTCGGCGACGCGGCCGGGCAGGGCGATGACCTCGCCCTCGCGCAGGACGGCCGAGCGGTCGATGCCGTTGAAGCGCGCCAGTTGCACCGGGTCCGCGCCGATCCGCGCGGCGACCGTGTCGAGCGTGTCGCCGCGCCGGGCAACGGCGACCTGGAAATTCGGGTAGGAAATGATCCCGCGGC
>SBFT01000252.1 GCA_006227805.1 Paracoccaceae bacterium | reverse complement strand
AGCTGGCGGATGAATTCGGGGATCGACCAGCCGACCTGCGCCAGCATGTTCATGCCGACGATGTTGAACCAGATCAGGCCCGTGGCCAGCGAGATGACGCCGAAGCTGCCAAGGTAGATGGGTCCCAGCTGCGCGTTGCCGAACCAGCCGACCAGTGTCGAGAAGCCGGGTTTGCCCACCCGCTCGCGCCGCATCTGGCCGCTGTCGTCCATCCCCCATTCAGGCGCGCCTTGCACCTGAACCTGGGTGAAGATGTTCTGATATTCGCGGATGGCCATGATCACATCCCTCCCACGGGCATGGGGTTGTCACCCCAGATCGGAAGTTCGAGCCACCAGTTCCACCATTCCGGCCAGCCGGCGGTCCAGACCGGACCCGAGATGATGATGCAGACGGCGCTGAAGAAGACGGCGTTGATCGCCAGCAGGAAACCCAGACGGTGGATGCCCAGCGTGCCGATCGAGTAGCCGATGAGGTCGCGGAAGAAGGTGTCCTCGTGGTCCGGCGTCTTCATCTCCTCGCCCTTTTCCGGGTTCGCTGCGGAGAGGATCAGCGCGCCGTGCAGGGCCAGGGCCAGCGTGGTGGTGAAGAACAGCGTCACCGCCAGCATGTGGGCCGGGTTGTAGTGGAAGTGGAGGTAGGCGTAGCCCGTGTTCGACACCCAGTCGAGGTGGCTGAAGATACCATACGGGAAGCCGTGCCCCCAGGCGCCCATCAGGAGGGGCCGGAAGATCACCAGCGTGACATAGGCCAGGATCGCGAAGCTGAAGCCGATGGGCACGTGATAGCCCATCCCCAGCTTGCGGCAGATCTCGACCTCGCGCAGCGCCCAGCTGACGAAAGCGCCGGTCGCGCAGATCGTGATGATCTGCCAGAGGCCGCCCTCCATCAGGGGCGCCAGGCCCAGACCATAGCTGAGGTCGGGGGGCGCGATGTTGATCAGCCAGGGATTGAACGTGCCCTGCTGGGACGCTCCCCAGAAGATCAGAATGGTCCCTAACAGGCTGAAAAAGACTGTCGTGACCCCGAAGAAGCCCACGTAGAAGGGGCCTACCCAGAAGTCGAACAGATCGCCGCCGATCAGCGTCCCTCCGCGGACGCGATACTTTCTCTCGAAGCTGAGCAACGCCATCTTCTCTCTCTCCGCTTTTGGCGGCCCCGTTCGGGTCGGATCCCGGCAGCCGTCAGTTTGTCCGGTATTGTCGCGGGCGGCCGGTGTCTTGGCTCGCGGCCGCCCGCGACTTTTTCAGGTGCACTTCACGCGTGGCTCAGCCGCCGGCAGCTTTCTGGGCTGCAAGCTCGAACCAGTTGAAGTGTTCCGTGCTCAGCAGGACGAGGTGAATCATCGCTGCCAGCAGGAAGAGGAAGACGCCTTGTGCGACAAACACGCGGCGCGGATCGAAAACGAGCCAGATCTTGTAGAACTTCGCCATGTCTCAATCCCTCCTCAGAACCACGGACGCCAGATGAACACTGCCAGGTGAGCGACGATGGCCACGGCCGAAAACAGCCAGAGCCCGCTCATGTAGACAGAGTGCAATTCTTGCGCCTGCTCGTCGGTGAGACCTGTGAACGACAGGTCATGATGATCAGCCATAAACTTTCCTCCGGAACGTTATGCTGACGCCGCGTTCCCCGCGGCCGGGTCCTTTGGAACCTTGCGGTCCCTCGGGCTCTGCCCACCTGTCTCCAGGCAGCCAGTCGGTGATCCCGGCCGCCGGGCCGGGAATGTCGTCGCGCCGGGGGCGCGCACCCGGCGTCATGCCGAGAAGATCATGGGCGTGATGATCCGCGCCTGGCTCCAGGCCCGGGCCACGGGGCCCTTGTCGGTGAGGCTTCCGCTCTTCAGCGCGGCCAGCGCCCAGGTCAGGCAGGCCAGCGGCAGCGTCGCCACGAAGATGATCGCGAAGTAGACCATGAACTCGGTCCGCGGCGGCTTGTGGCTGCGCGTCTCGGTCACGACATGGTTGGTGATATCCGTCATTGCAGATCTCCCTTGGCTTCAGTCTCGGGACGCGATCCGGCGGTTCCGGCCAGGGCCGGGTCCAGGGCGCGCACGGTTTCGACGACGACCCGCTCGGCGCCCTGTTCCAGCGCGGCGCGCTCGGCGGCGTCGCGCAGGGTCTTGGCGGCGGAAATGCGGGTCAGAATGGGGTGCTGGGACACGATCCGGTCCAGCATGGCCTGGGCATCGGCATCCCAGGGGAAATCGCGGCGCAGCGTGGTGGGCGTGGCCTCGGCCGCATCCAGATCGGTGCCGAGCGGCAGGATGTGGAACAGCGCATCGAAGAGGCCGTTGCAGACCTCCTGCACCATGTAGGTGGCGCCGGCGTAGCCCATGAAGGGCGTGCCCGTCGCCCGCCGGATCGCGGCGCCCGGGAAACTGGCGGGAATGAAGGCGGGCTGCGGACCATGGCCGCCCTTCAGCTCGGCCAGATACATCTTCTCGTTGATCGAGCCCATGACGATCAGCGGGCGCCGGGCGCGCATCAGCGCGCGCACTTCCTCGTTGTTGGTCTTGGCGCCCCGGCACCGCGCAACCGCGAAGGCGCAGGGCAGGCCCATGTCCTGTTCCAGGAACAGACGGATGCCGCGGGCATAGGTTTCGTTCGCGACAATGGCAAAGCTGGCCGTGGCGAAGAAATCCTGCGTCACCGACCGCCACAGGTCCCAGACCGGCTTGATCGTCGAATGCTTCTCGCGCGCGATGAAGGGCTCGGGGTCGAGACCCAGAAGCTCGCCCAGCTTGCGCAGGAACTTCGTGGTCGAGTCGATGCCGATGGGCGCCTGCAGGTAGGGCTTGCCCAGAACCTCGGCCAGGCCGCGCCCGAACTCACGGTACATGCAGATGTTGACATCGGCATTCACCAGGTTGCGCATCTCGGCCAGATGCGCGCCCAGCGGCATGACCATGTTGACCTCGGCGCCGATGCCTTCGACCAGGCGGCGGATCTCGGCCAGATCGCTGGGCATGTTGAAGGTGCCATACATGGGCCCAAGGATGTTCACGCGGGGGGCGGCGCCCTCCTCGCGCTTCTTCTCGGGCGGCATCCGGCCCTTCGTCATGCCGAACTCGGTGAAGATCCAGGTCATCGCCCGGTCGGCGGCTTCCCATTGATCCTCGTCGATGGTGCGCGGCAGGAAGCGCTGGATGTTCGTCCCCATGGGGGTCACGCCGCCGCCGATCATCTCGGCGATCGAACCCGTGACCACCACGGCAGGTAATGCTGGGTCGAGCACACCCCAAGCTCGCTTCATAGCGCCCTCGGTCCCATCCCGACCCAGCTCTTCTTCTCCTAGTCCTGTGACTACGATCGGAAGTTCGTGCGGGGGCAGCGCGTCGGTGTAGTGGAGCACGCTGGTGACTGGTAGGTTTTCGCAGCCGACGGGGCCGTCGATGACGACCTGAAGGCCCTTGACGGCACAGAAGGCGTAGACCGCCCCCCAGTAGCCGCCCGCGCGATCATGATCCTGGATCAGCATCTCAGATCATCTCCTCGGCCTTGGCGGCGCGCGCCTGCTTGTCGAGCTTCTTCTGATGCTGGGCGCGGAAATCGGGGCGCAGGTTCGGTTCGCCCTCCCAGATGCCGGCGGTGTCGCCTTCTCCCACGCCTTCGAAGAATTCCTTCATGTGGGCCATGCGCTCGCGGTTTGCGATGGCGGCATTGACCACCTGCGCCAGGCTGCCGGCCCCTGCCGGGCCCATCAGGGGACGTGCCGAGATCAGGTTGGTGAAGTAGAGCGCCGGGATACCCAGCTGCTTGGCCTTCTGGACGACGGGCGTCGTGCCGACGGCAAGGTCGGGCCTGACCGCCTCCATCGCCGCGCAATCGTCTTCCAGCGAGGCGCGGAACTTCACCTTCACGCCCTTCGCGGCCAGCCAGTCGGCGTCTGCCTGGCTCCAGGGGGTCTTCGGGCAGGCGGTGCCGACGTAAGGCACGGTCGCGCCGCTCTCGATCAGAAGGCGCGCGACCAGAAGCTCGCTTCCCTCGTATCCCGAGAGGGTGATGGTGCCATCGATCCGCGCGCCTTCAAGGGCGGCCCTGATCGCGGGCAGGAAGGCGTTCTTGGCGGCATCGAGCTGGGCGCGCGCGACGCCGAATTCATCGGCGACGGCACCGAGCCAGGCAGCGGTTCCGTCGAGGCCCACGGGCGCCGATCCGATCACCGGGCGGCCCGCGGCCTGAAACTCGCGCACCGCCGCCGTGTAGAAGGGGTGGATCGCGGCGACGAGGCCGCAATCGAGCGCGGCATAAAGCTCGCGCCATTCGCGGCAGGGCACGACGGGACCGGCGGCCAGGCCCAGAGGCGCCAGCATGGCGCCGATCATCATGGGATCGGCCGGGAACATCTCGCCCAGAAGGGTCACGGTGGGACGGTCGGACTTGCCGCCCTTGGGCCGGGCGACCGGGCCGGCCTCGGCCTCGGCACGGGCATAGTTCAGCATCGCGCCGGCCAGGACGTCCTTGGCCTCGGCATGGGTCGGGATGCCGAAGCCCGGCACGTCGATGCCGACGATGCGGACGCCGTTGATTTCCTTCGGCAGAAGGCGCAGCGGGACGCCCGACGCCGTCGGCACGCAGAGGTTCGTGACCACGATCGCGTCGTATTTCTCGGGGTCGGCCAGGTCGTGGACGCTTTCGCGGATGTCCTCGAACAGCTTGCCCGTGACCAGCGTTTCGGAATTGAAGGGCACATAGCCCACCGAGCGCCGCGCGCCGTAGAAATGGCTGACGAAGGTCAGGCCATAGACGCAGCAGGCGCTGCCGGACAGGACCGTCGCGGTGCGCCGCATCCGCAGGCCGACGCGCAGGCTGCCGAAGGCGGGGCACATCGATTGCGGCTTGTCGTGGGGACCTTGCGGGTAATCGGCGGCATATTGGTCGAGGATCCCGGAATTGCCGGCGAGGCGCGCGGCCTTCTCCATCTCGGAACCCGAATGGCATCCCAGGCCGTCCACCGGCATGGCGGGAGCGGCCTCATCCCGGCCTTCGCCCCGGATCACGTCGGCCTCGTCGGCGGTGTCGTATCTGATTTCGTCGCTCACGCGCGCCCCATCGGTCTTTCGTGCCAGTCGTCGGGCCAGGATTTCGGCCCGTTGTAGATGTCGTTCAGCAGTCGCCGCAGCCGGTGGGGCCCGACGCGGGCCAACAGGTCCTCGTCCAGGCGCTGTTCGTCGGTCGGGGCGGTCTGGCGGTCAGGCTTCGTCATAGACCACCTCGAGCGATGCCTTCGGCGCGGCGTTCTTGCCGCGCATGTCCTCGTCGCTGGCCGGTTCCAGCACGACGCCCGCGCCGGTGTCCGACCCGTCGAACAGGTCCAGAAGTTCATCCTGCGTCAGCGCCGTGGGCCGCATCGGCGGCGCGCTGGCGACGTTCTCGCCGAGTGCGGCGAAGAGATCGCCCCAGGGCGAGGCCTTGGTGCCCACGATCTGGTAGTTCGCGGATTTCTTGCGCAGGTCGTCGTCCTGCGGGATCGAGGCCAGGACGGGGATATCGACCGCCTTGGCGAAGGCCTGCGCCTCGCCCGAGCCGTCATCCTTGTTGATGACCAGCCCCGCGACGCCCACGTTTCCGCCGAGCTTGCGGAAGTATTCCACCGCCGAGCAGACGTTGTTCGCCACGTAAAGCGATTGCAGGTCGTTCGAGCCGACCAGGATCACCTTCTGCGCCATGTCGCGCGCGATGGGCAGGCCGAAGCCACCGCAGACCACGTCGCCCAGGAAATCCAGGAGGACGTAATCGAAGTCCCAGTCATGGAAGCCCAGCTTCTCCAGCAGCTCGAACCCGTGGATGATCCCGCGCCCGCCGCAGCCGCGTCCCACTTCCGGCCCGCCCAGTTCCATCGCGAAGACGCCGCCGCGCTTGAAGCAGACGTCGCCGATCTTCACTTCCTCTCCGGCCAGCTTCTTGCGGGTCGAGGTTTCGATGATCGTGGGACAGGCCTTGCCGCCGAACAGCAGCGAGGTGGTGTCGGATTTCGGATCGCAGCCGATCAACAGGACGCGTTTGCCCTGTTCGGCCATCATGTGGGACAGGTTGGCCAGGGTGAAGGACTTGCCGATACCCCCCTTGCCGTAGATCGCGATGATCTGCGTCTTCTTTGTGGGTTCGCCCTGCGGGACCTCCAGCGTCGGTTCCTCGGCCGCCTCGTCGCGCAGGCGGCGGTCGAAATCCTTCAGATTCGGCACTTCGTCTTTCACGCGTGATGCTCCCATTTCAGTATCATTTTCAGGCAGGACGCATCCTGAAATGCGGTGCGGTATGCCTGAGCGGCGTCGGTCGCCGGTGCTTCGTGAGTGATGAGGTCGGCGAGGCTGAGGGCGCCGGATTCGACCAGCGCGCGCGTTGCGGTCAGGTCGTCCTTCTGCCATTCGGCGGCCACGCGGAAGCGGGCCTCCTTCATGAAGGCGGGCGGAAAGGCGAAGGACAAGGGCGCGGTGTAGAAACCCGCCAGCACGATTTCGCCGCCCTTCACGATCCGGCCGACCAGATCGTTCAGAAGCGCGCCATTGCCGCTGGCGTCGTAGATCGCGCGATAGTCGCGGCGCGGATCCTCGTCCGGCGACAGGACCTGATAGCCCCGGGCCCCCTTGGCGCGCTGCGGGTCGATCTCCCACACGGTGGGGGCGGGTGCGCCCGCGGCGATCGTCAGGCGCGCCAGAAGGCGGCCAAGGACGCCATGACCCACGATCAGGTCCGGCACAGCCTTGTCCATCCCGGCCATGGCATGACGCGCGGTGGCGGCCAGCGCCAGAAGGGCGCCCTCCGCGCCCAGGCCCGGATCGATTCGCGTCACGCGCGCGGCGTCGGTCACCAGCCGCGAGGCAGCCCCGCCGAACAGTCCGAACGCGCCATCGAAGCAATTGGCGCCCGGCACGAAGACCCGGTCGCCGGGCTTGAAGCCGGTCAGGCGCCCCGCTTCGACCACCTCGCCCGCGGCCTCGTATCCCGGCACCAAAGGATAGCCCATGCCGGGGAACGGCGGCATCTTGCCCGACCAGAACAGCTTCTCCGTCCCGGTCGAGATGCCCGAATGGGTGATGTCGACGACGAGGTCGTTCTCGCCGGGCGCACCCAGGCCAAGCGTCTGCACGCTCAGATCCTCGGGTCCTTTCAGCAATACGGCGTCGGTTTGCACGGGGCACTCCATCCTGCGTCTGGGCCGATCGTCCGAGTCAGGGACTCGCCGACAGCCTTTTTGTCGCACTGTCAGTCTAGCCTGACAGTTTTTGCTGTCAATCTGTTTAGACACATTCTGGAGAATTCTGTCAGCCGGGCTTAACGGCGGTCAGCACGCGGGTGACGAAGGGGCGCGCGGGTTCCGGGCTGGCGATCCCGGTGAACCCGGCGGCGGCGCACATCGCGCCGATCTCCTGTGCGGACCGGGCGCGGCCGGTCTGCATCGCCATCGTGTAGAAGGCGAAATAGACATCGCCCGAGGCTTCGGGCCGCGGCCCGCCACCCATCGGTTCCGAGACGATCAGGCGCCCGCCGGGGGGCAATGCGGCGTAGACCTTTTCCAGCAGGGCCTGGACCGTGCTGTCGGCATGGTCGTAGAGAACCCGCACCAGCGAGATCGCGTCGGCGCCTTGCGGCAGGTCATCCTCGCGGAACGAGCCGGGCACGATGCGCACGCGGTCGGACTGGCCCGCCGCGTCGAAGCGCGCCGTGGCGTCGGGCACCACCTGGGGCAGATCGAACAGCACCATCCGCAGTGCCGGCCAGGCCCGCCCGGCGGCCTGAAGGAAGGCGCCGGTTCCGCCGCCGACATCCAGCAGGGTCCCGACGCCGCGCAGTGAAACCGCCCGCAGCGTATCTTCGGCCACCAGCGCCTGGCTGTCGGCCATCAGGTTCGAATAGGTCCGCGCCACGCTCTCGGGCACATCACCGCGCGCACCGAAGACATAGGGCCAGAACTGGGACAATTGGGTCGTCTCCGGACGCCGCAGCAGGGCGACCGGGTCTGCGAGATCGCGGTAGAAGGCGCGGTGATGGCGAATCATCGCCTCAAGCCCCGGCACCCCCAACAGGGCGGCGCCCTGGCGCGCCAGCGCGAAGCGCCCGTCGCGGCGGCGCCGCAACAGGCCCAGCGCGGCACCCGCCTGCAACAGGGCCCGGGTGCGGTCCTCGGGCAGGTCCAGCGC
>SBFT01000105.1 GCA_006227805.1 Paracoccaceae bacterium | reverse complement strand
GTGCAGGATTCGCCGCCCACGTAATAGATCGCGATGGACATGACGTCGGACATCTCGGGGACGACGTTGATCTTGCCCTTCAGTTCCTCGGGCGGGTTGAACACGATCCCGGCGTCATTGGCGTCGCCGCCGTAGACCGCGGTGTCGACGACGATCCCGGTGGTGCCCCATTGCCACGGCACGGTGTATTCCCGGCCCGGGTCGAAATCGACGTCCATCCATTCCGGCGCGATGTTGCCGTGATTGGTGACGATGGACATGTCCAGCGGGACGATCAGCCCTTCCGCGATCCAGGTCGGGATATAGCTGTTCGACGGCACCACGATGTCGAAGCCGTGGCCGCCCTGGCGGACGCGGGCAAGGGCGGTGTCGTTGCTGTCGTAATCGGTCACGTTGACCTTGATGCCGGTTTCGGCCTCGAACTTCTCGAGCAGTTCGGGGCTGGTGTAGTTGCCCCAGTTGTAGAGGTTCAGCACGCCTTCGGCCTGCGCGAGGCCTGTCCCGGCGAGAAGCACCGCGACGCTGGTCAGAACGGATCTCTTCATCTTTTCTGGTCTCCCTGTTGGTTTCGGTTATCCGCGTTTGCGCGTTATCATGAAGAAGAGTGTGACGATCACCAGCGACAGCGCAAGGAAAAGCGTGGCGATCGCGTTCATCTCGGGGGTGATGACCCGGCGCAGCTGGCCCAGCATGTAGGTGGGCAGCGTGTCCTGGCCGGCGGACTTGACGAATTCGGTGATCACGACCGTGTCCAGCGACACGACGAAACCCAGCATGAACCCCGCGGCGATCCCGGGCACCAGAAGCGGCAGCGTCACGTAGCGGAAGGTCTGCCACGGCGTCGCGTAGAGATCCGCCGCCGCGCGTTCCAGCGTGAGGTCCATCGTCTCGAGCCGCGCGCGGATCGGCAGATAGGCGAAGGGGATGCAGAAGGCGGTGTGCGCGGCCACGAGATAGCCCATCCCCGTGTACCCGGTCTGGACCTTCAGGAAGGCCACGAAGATCAGAAGCGCGATGCCGGTCACGATCTCGGGCACCATGAGCGGCTGGTTGATCAGCGCATAGATCATGGTCTGGCCCGGAAACCGGCTGACCCGCGTGGTGGCCAGCGCCGCCATCGTCGCCAGCACCGTCGCGATCGCCGCCGCCACCAGCGCCAGCCAGAGCGACCGGATCGAGACGTCGATCACCTTCTCGTTGGCGAAGGCCGCCTCGTACCAGCGCAGCGAAAAGCCGCCCCATTGGCTCTGCGACTGTTCGGCGTTGAAGGAGAACACCACAAGGATCACGATCGGCACGTAGAGCATGACGACCGTCAGGACCGCGACCGCGCCGAAGCCCGGAAGGCGCCTCACATCGAAGTCACGCCCGATCATTGCGCGCCCTTTCCTCGGCCCCGGTGACGCGCAGATAGAAGATCAGCGCCACCACCACGATGATCAGAAGCACCATCGCCAGCGCCGCGCCCAAGGGCCAGTTGCGGCCCTGGCCGAATTGCAGCGCGATCAGATTGCCCAGCATCATGGTCTTCCCTCCGCCGAGGACGCGCGGCGTGACATAGGCGCCGATCGAGGGGATGAAGACCAGGATCGAACCCGCGATGAAGCCGGGCTTCACCAGGGGCAGGATCACGTGCCACAGAACCTGCGGGCGGCTGGCGTAAAGATCGTATCCCGCCTCGACCAGCCGGAAGTCCAGCTTCTCCATCGCCGCGTAAAGCGGCAGCACCATCAGCGGCAGGAACACATAGGCCATGCCCAGCAGCACCGCGAAGTCGGTGAACATCAGATCGAGCGGTTCGTCGATCACGCCCAGCCACAAGAGGACCGTGTTGATCGTGCCGTTGCCGCGGATCATCTCCTGGATCGCGAAGGTGCGGATCAGAAGGTTCGTCCAGAACGGGATGGTGATCAGAAACAGCCAGACCATCCGCGTGCGGGCGGGCCGCGTCGCGATGAACCAGGCGGTCGGAAAGCCCAGCGCGGCGCAGATCACCGTGGTCTGGAACGACAGCCATATGGTGCGCTGGAAGATCGCGATGTGACTGTCGTTCAGCGTGACGAGTTCGGGCTCGAAGATGTCGCGTGACCAGAAGACGCGGAACCAGGCTTCCGTCGTCGGCTCCCAGGACACGCCGCCCATGTTGCCGGGGCTGAGGAAGGAATAGACCAGCACGATCATCAGCGGCCCGGACGCAGCCAGCAGCAGGACGATCAGCGCCGGGCTGACCAGCAGCCATTTCCACCGGTGGCTTTCGCGCGCGGGTCCGGACATGCCCTACCCCCTCAGGATCTGAAGCGCGCCCGGCGTCAGGCGCAGGCCGAAGGACGTGCCGACCGCCGGTTCGGGCTGGTCGGCCGTGTTCTGACGGCGCACCGTGAAGGGCTGGCCATCCGCAAGGGACAGGTGCACATGGGTGTCGGTGCCGAAGAACACGGCCCCCGTCACCGTGCCATCCATGTCGCCGTCACCCGGCGGGCAGAGCTGCACCTGTTCAGGGCGGATCACGGCGGGCACCGTCTCGCCTGGGCCGGGCGAGATGCCCTCGGCCAGGCGGGCCCGGGCGGTGGCGCCGCCGGGCAGGCCGACCGTCGCGCCCGCCCCCTCGCGCGCCGTCACCTTCAGGGTCAGGAAATTCGTCTCGCCGATGAAATCAGCGACGAAGCGTTCCGAGGGCGCGTGATAGATCTCGTGCGGGGTGCCCAGTTGCAGGATCTCGCCCGCGTTCATCACCGCGATGCGGTCCGACATCGTCAGCGCCTCTTCCTGGTCATGGGTGACGAAGACGAAGGTGATGCCCGTCTCGATCTGCAGGCGCTTGAGTTCGCTCTGCATGTCCTTGCGCAGCTTGAGGTCGAGCGCCGACAG
>SBFT01000291.1 GCA_006227805.1 Paracoccaceae bacterium | reverse complement strand
CGCGGGCGTAAGCGGCTAGAGGGCTGCAAACGCGACACCAGTTCGAAGGACCCCGCGCATGGCCCAACCTCTCCGCCTCGGCATCGCCGGCTTGGGCACCGTCGGCACCGGCGTGGTCAAGATCGTGCGCAAGCATGCCGCCCTGCTCGAGGCGCGCACCGGGCGCAGGATCGCGATCAGCGCGGTCTCGGCGCGGGACCGGGCGAAGGATCGCGGCGTCAACCTGAACGATTACGCATGGGAAACCGACGCGGTCGCGCTGGCGCGGCGCGACGACGTCGACGTCTTCGTCGAACTGATCGGCGGCGACGAAGGCCCGGCGAAGGCCGCGGTCGAGGCGGCGCTGGCCGCGGGCAAGGACGTGGTGACCGCCAACAAGGCGCTTCTGGCGATGCATGGCCAGGCCCTGGCCGAGACCGCCGAGGCCGCGGGCCGCGCGATCCGCTTCGAGGCCGCGGTGGCGGGCGGCATCCCCGTCATCAAGGCGCTGACCGAAGGCCTGGCCGGGAACGAGATCACCCGCGTCATGGGCGTGATGAACGGCACCTGCAACTACATCCTGACGCGGATGGAGAAGGCGGGTCTGACCTATGAGGAAGCCTTCGCCGAGGCCGATGGCCTGGGCTATGTCGAGGCCGATCCGACGCTGGACGTGGGCGGCATCGATGCGGGCCACAAGCTGGCGCTGCTGTCGGCCATCGCCTTCGGCACGAGGCCCGATTTCGGCGGCATCGAACTGGAAGGGATCGAGCGCGTGGCGATCGAGGATATCCGCGCCGCCGCCGACATGGGTTATCGCATCAAGCTTCTGGGCGTGGCCCAGCGCACGGGCCGCGGCCTGGAACAGCGGATGCAGCCCTGCCTCGTGCCCAGCAAGTCGCCCCTTGGCCAGTTGCAGGGCGGCACGAACATGGTGGTGATCGAGGGCGACGCGGTGGGTCAGGTCGTGCTGCGCGGACCCGGCGCGGGCGAAGGCCCGACCGCCAGCGCGGTCATGGGCGATGTCTGCGACCTGGCGCGCGGTTTCCGGCTGCCGGTCTTCGGCCAGCCCGCCGCGACGCTGGACGCCGCCCCGCGCGCGCGCTCGGAACTGCCCGCGCCCTTCTACCTGCGCATGGGGCTTCTGGACAAGCCGGGCGCGCTGGCCAAGGTGGCGGCGATCCTGGGCAATGCGGGGGTGTCCATCGACCGGATGCGCCAATACGGCCACGCCGATACCAGCGCGCCGGTGCTGATCGTCACCCACAGGACCGCCCGCAGCGCGATCGACACCGCGCTGGAGGCGATGAGCGCCACCGACGTCGTGACCGAAGCCCCCGTGGCGCTGCGTATCGAACATCTCTGAGGACGGACCCCCGACATGACCGACAAAGTGGAATTTCAGGACCGCATGCTGTCGCTGGGACTGGCGCGCGTGGCCGAACAGGCGGCGCTGGCCAGCGCCGAATGGGTGGGACGCGGCCAGGAAAAGGCCGCCGACCAGGCGGCGGTGAACGCGATGCGCACCCAGTTGAACATGCTCGACATCGCGGGGGTCGTCGTCATCGGCGAGGGTGAACGCGACGAGGCGCCGATGCTCTACATCGGCGAGGAGGTCGGCACCGGCCATGGGCCCAGCGTCGACATCGCGCTCGACCCGCTGGAGGGCACGACGCTGACCGCCAAGGACATGCCAAACGCGCTGACGGTGATCGCGATGGGGCCGCGGGGCTCGATGCTGCACGCGCCCGACACCTACATGGAAAAGCTGGCGATCGGCCCGGGCTATCCGGAGGGCGTCGTGTCGCTGGACATGAGCCCGGCCGAGCGGGTGGCGGCACTGGCCGCCGCGCAGGGCTGCAAGGCCTCGGACATCACCGTCTGCATCCTGGAACGCCCCCGCCACGAGGCGATGATCGCCGAGGTGCGCGGCACGGGTGCCTCGATCCGGCTGATCACCGATGGCGACGTGGCGGGCGTGATGCATTGCGCCGAACCCGACAAGACGGGCATCGACATGTACATGGGCACCGGCGGGGCGCCCGAGGGCGTGCTGGCGGCGGCGGCGCTGAAATGCATGGGCGGGCAGATCCTGGGCCGCCTGGTCTTCCGCAACGACGACGAGAAGGCGCGCGCAACCCGCGCCGGGATCACCGATTTCGACCGCGTCTATACCCGCGACGAGATGGTGACACAGGACGTGATCTTCGCCGCGACCGGCGTGACCGGCGGCAGCCTGCTGCCCGGCATCCGACGCGAGCCGGGCTGGGTGACCTGCACGACGCTGCTGATGCGCTCGAAGACCGGATCGGTGCGGCGGATGGAGTATCGCACGCCCGTACTCTGACGGGGGAATTGCGTATTTGTGACCAGAAAGAAGCAGGAGGTCGCGTGAGCTTTCTCGGGGTCGAACACTCGATCACGGGACGGCGCTGGGTGGGCCCGGGCGCCGACGTGGAGCGGGCGGCCGAGGCGCTGGTCCAGGCGGGCGGCTATCCGCAGGCCCTGGCGATGGTGCTGGCGCGGCGGGGGGTGCCTGTGGCCGAGGCGGAGGCCTTCCTCAGGCCGCAACTGCGCGACCTGCTGCCCGATCCGCGGTCGCTGCGCGACATGGAACCGGCGGCGGCGCGTCTGCTGGCCGCGGTCGAGCGCCGGGAGCGGATCGCCATCTTCGCGGATTATGACGTGGATGGCGGGGCTTCCGCGGCGCTCCTCATCTGGTGGTTGAGGTCTCTCGGACGGCGCGCGACGCTCTATGTGCCGGACCGGATCGACGAAGGCTATGGGCCGAACGCGCCCGCGATGGCGGCCCTGGCCGCCGATCACGACCTGATCCTCTGCGTCGATTGCGGCACGCTCAGCCATGACGCGCTGGCGGCGGCGCAGGGCGCGGACGTGGTGGTGCTGGACCACCACCTGGGTGGCGAGACGCTGCCCCCCGCCCTGGCGGTGGTGAACCCCAACCGGCAGGACGAGAGCGGCGATCTGGGCCATCTCTGCGCCGCCGGGGTGGTCTTCCTGGTGCTGGTCGAGGCGGGCCGCCGGATGCGCGAGGCCGGGCAGAAGGGGCCGGACCTGCTGGGACTTCTCGACCTGGTGGCGCTGGCAACGGTGGCGGATGTGGCGCCGCTCACGGGCGTGAACCGCGCCCTGGTGCGGCAGGGGCTGGTGGTGATGGGGCGGCGCGACCGCCCGGGGCTGGTGGCGCTGGCGGATGCCGCACGGCTGGACCGCGCGCCCCAGGCCTATCACCTGGGCTATGTGCTGGGGCCGCGCGTGAATGCGGGCGGCCGGATCGGGCAGGCGGACCTGGGCGCGCGCCTGCTGTCGACCGATGACCCGAACGAGGCCGCGGCGCTGGCCGAACGGCTGGAGCGGCTGAACGCCGAGCGCCGCGAGATCGAGGCGCAGGTGCGCGCCGCGGCCCTCGCCCAGGCCGAGGCGCGGGGACTGGAGGCGCCCCTGGTCTGGGCCGCGGGCGAGGGCTGGCATCCCGGGGTCGTGGGCATCGTCGCGGCACGCCTGAAGGAGGCCGCGAACCGTCCCGCCGTCGTGATCGGCTTCGACGGGGACGAAGGCAAGGGATCGGCGCGGTCGGTCCCCGGGGTGGACCTGGGCGCGGCGGTGCACCGGCTGGCGCAGGAAGGCCTTCTGGTCAAGGGCGGCGGCCACCGGATGGCGGCGGGCCTGACCGTGATGCGCGACCAGCTGGAACCGGCGATGGCGCGCCTGTCGGAACTGCTGGCGCGTCAGGGCGCGGGCGCGGAAGGCCCGCGCGACCTGCGGCTCGACGGAATGCTGATGCCCGGCGCGGCCACGCCCGACCTGATCGCGGCGCTGGAGGCGGCGGGGCCCTATGGCGCCTCCGCCCCGGCCCCGCGCTTCGCCCTGCCCGATCTGCGCCTGCGCTTCGTGCGTCAGGTCGGCGCAAGCCACCTCAAGCTGAGCCTGTCCGACGGGATGGGCGGCACGCTGGACGCCATCGCCTTCGGCGCCTTCGAGGGGCCGCTGGGCCCCGCCCTGGCGGGCCGGGAAGGCGCGCAGGTGCATGTGGCGGGCAAGCTGGAGCTGAACCTCTGGGGCGGGCGGCAGAGCGTGCAACTGCAGCTCGACGATGCCGCCTTCGCGGGGGGCCAGGGCAGCGCCGCGCGGGCTTGAAAAATCCGGTCTCGGGGGCAAATTTGCCCTTGCGCGCGGCGCGGCGATTTCATAATCACGCGCTCACGCACTGAAGTGGCCCGTTCGTCTATCGGTTAGGACGTCAGGTTTTCAACCTGAAAAGAGGGGTTCGATTCCCCTACGGGCTGCCACTTCCTCTCGCTCCTAAACATGACAATATCCAGCGGGAAAACGGCCGTGCCGTCGGCCCGGGCCACCAGTCTTCGCATCCCTCGGATTGGCTGGAGAGGCGGGATCTGGCGGGTCGGGACGGCCCCGGATGGGGCGCCGATCCCGCCAGCCCTGGCCTCGACCAGTGCTCCCCGGCCACGGCGGAACGTCTTGAGCAGGTCCCGTTCGCGGAGGCCCGGGCGATGCGGCGGGCGCTGTCCCTGCCCTTTCGCTCAGCCCTCGGTCAGACGCTCGGCCTTGGTCTGGCGATGGTCGCGGACGGCAAGCCAGACCGACAGCGCCAGGAAACCGATGGTCAGGACATAGAGCGTGATTGAGATCGGGCTGGCGATCAGGATTGACCAGTCGCCGTCCGAGATCGACATCGCGCGGCGCAGGTTGCGCTCCATGTCGCCGCCCAGAAGAAGGCCCAGAACCAGGGGCACCAGGCTGACGTCGAGCTTGCGCAGGACATAGCCCAGCACCCCGAAGAACACCATCAGCTCGAGGTCGAAGACCGAGTTCGAGATGCCGTAGACGCCGACGAAGGTGATCGCCGCGACCACCGGCATCAGCGCCCAGGTGGGCGTCATCATCAGGCGGGTGAAGATCCCGATCATCGGCAGGTTCAGGACCAGAAGCGCGATGTTGGCGAGATAGAGCGAGGCGACGAGGCCCCAGACCAGGTCCGGCTGACGCTCGAAGAGAAGCGGGCCGGGCTGGACATTGAGCGAGATCAGCATCGCCAGAAGGACGGCCGTGGTGCCCGACCCCGGCACGCCCAGCGACAGCATCGGGATCAGCGCGCCCCCCGCGGCCGAGTTGTTGCCCGCCTCGGGGGCCGCCACGCCGCGCGGGTCGCCCTTGCCGAACGTGCCTTTCTTGTTCGATTTCTGCTTCTCGAACACGTAGGCCATGAACGATCCCAGCGACGCGCCCGCGCCCGGAAGCACGCCCGCGACGAAGCCCACGCCCGATCCGCGCAGCATCGCCCAGCGCGTCGGCCAGATCGCCGACCATTGCGGCATCCAGCGGTCGACCCGGATCGCCTTCGGGCGGTCCTTGACGCTTTTTTCCAGGATCAGCAGGATTTCCGAGATCGCGAAAAGGCCCACCAGCGCCACGATCGGCTCGATCCCGTCGAAGAGGTGGAAATTGTCGAAGGTGTAGCGCGGCACGCCCGAGATCGGGTCGATCCCCACCGTCGCCAGCATCAGGCCGATCAGCGCCGACAGCAGCGTCTTGCGCGGATCGACGCCCGCGATGCCGCCGATCGTGGCGAAGGCCAGGATATAGAGCGCGAAGTAGTCGGCGGGGCCGAAATGGATCGCCGCGCGCGCCAGCACCGGCGCGAAGAGCGACAGCCCGATCACCGCGATGGTGGCGCCGACGAAGGACGCGACGCCCGAGATCGCCAGCGCATTCGCCGCCTGCCCCTGCACGGCCATCGGGTAGCCATCGAGCGTGGTCATGATCGCGGGCTCGTCGCCGGGAATGTTCAGCAGGATCGAACTGATGCGCCCGCCATACATGCAGCCGAAATAGACCGCGCAGAGCAGGATCAGCGAGGACGTGGGATCGAAGCCGAAGGCGAAGGTCAGCGGGATCAGAACCGCCACCCCGTTCACCGGCCCAAGCCCCGGCAGCGCGCCCAGAAGCGTGCCGACGAAACAGCCCAGAAGCAGAAGCCCGATGTTGAGCGGCGTCAAGGCGACGAGAAATCCGCTGCCGATCAGCGATAGCACTTCCATGACGGGTCTCCCTTCGCCCGTTCGGCGCTCAGCCGAAAAGCTTCCCCAGAAAATCGAGCGGCAGTCCGAGCACGCGGTCGAACAGGGCCCAGAGCCCGGGGCCGAACACCGCCCCGAGGGCCACGGCGCGCCAGGGCGCGCCCCCCATGATGATGCCGATCAGCGCGATCAGCGCCGCGGTGGTGATCGGGAATCCGATCTGCTCCATCAGCAGCACATAGGCCACGAAGACCGCAAGCGCGGCGGCCTGGCGCCACATCCGGTCCCGGCCCGCCCATTCGACCTGTCCGGTGGGAAAGACCACCAGCGACGCCGACAGGATCATCATCGGAATGCCCACGATGACCGGGAAGACCGAAGGCCCCAGCACGTCGCCGAAGGTGATCTGGTAGGTTCCGGCCTGCAGCGTGTAGAGCGCCGCGATCGCGAAGACCGCGGCGCCGAAGAGCCTGACGCTCAGTCCTGTCATTGAATGATGCCGATATCGCGCGAGATCTGCTCCATGATGCCCGCCTGCTCGCGCACGAAGGCCTCGAACTCGGCACCGCCGCGCCAGATCGGGACGAGGCCCGCCGAAGTGGCTGCCTGCTGCCAGTTGTCCGAATTGTAGAGCGTTTCCAGCTTCTCGACCCAGCCGTTATAGGCCTCGTCCGACACCTGGCCGCCGGTGTAGAGGCCGCGCCAGTTGTAGCCGATCACGTTCACGCCCTGCGACATCGCGGTGGGCAGTTCCGGGAAGGCCGGGATCGGTTCCTCGGACAGCACGGCAAGCACGCGGATGTCCCCGGATTCCACGAAGCCCGCGATCTCGCCCATGTCGGTCGACACGACGGCGATCTGGCCGCCCATCATCTGCGTCACGGCATCGGTGCCGCCGTCGAACTGGACCCAGCGGATCGCGCCCAGGTCGGAGACGCCGGCCTGTTGCGCCACCATCAGGAGGCGGATGTGATCCCAGCCACCCGCGCCCGAGGAGCCCCCTGTCACCAGCGCGCTCGGATCGGCCGCCATCGCCGCGTTCAGTTCGGCCAGCGTCTGGATCGGGCTGTCGTTGTCCACCGCGATCACGCCGACGTCGGCGCCCAGCATGGCGAGATAGCGCATGGTTTCCAGCGGCGCGGGATAGCGGCCCTGCGCCATCTGGGTGACGCCCACGGTCGAGGTCGCGACGATCAGGTCCTCGTCGGCGGGACGTTCGGCCGCCACCATGGCGAAGGCCACGGCGCCGACGCCACCGGCCATGTTGGTGACCTGCACGTTGCCCTCGACGAGGCCAAGCTCGCTCAGCACGCGGCCGATCGTGCGGCAGGTGAAGTCCCAGCCGCCGCCGGGATTCGAGGGCGCGATGCATTCGGTGGCCGATGCGGGCGCGGCCGTGACCATCATCGCCGCGGTCATCGCGGCGCCCAGTTTCACGGAAATCATTGTGCGAAGTTTCATTGGGTTCTTTCCTCCCTGTCGGAACCGAAGTCGAGGGGAGGCTATTCGCGCCGGATTTTCAAGTGCTCAGATCACGTGACTGCGATTGCACACATTTTTTTTCGTGCCTGACGGACGCAGGGCGGTGTTTCGCGGGGGCAGTCCGGCGGCGCAGCGCGCCGACCACCCTTGCCGTGCCCAATTCGATCAGGGCAGAATGATGCGGCGGGGCGGCGATCCCCCCCGTCCACGCCACAAGGAGGCGGCTCATGGCCACAGTTTCGCAACCCGTCCCCGAGGGCGCCCATATCACCGTCTGCGAGGTCGGACCGCGCGACGGCTTCCAGATCGAGCCCGCCTTCATCCCGACCGCGAAGAAGATCGAGATCGTCAACGCGCTGTTTGCGGCGGGCCTGCGCCACATGCAGGTCACCTCCTTCGTCAGCCCCCGCGCCGTGCCGCAACTGGCCGATGCCGAGGCGGTGCTGGCGGGAATCGACCGGCCCGAAGGCGCGGTGATCACGGCGCTGGTCCCGAACCTGCGCGGCGCCGAGCGCGCGGCCGGGGCGGGTGTCGACGCGGTCCACACGGTCGTCTCGGCCTCGGAAACCCACAACCTCAAGAACGTGAACCGGCCCATCGACGCCTCGCTGAGGGAATTCGAGGCGGTCTGCGCGTTGATGCTGCGCCACGGCATCCGGGTCGAGGGCGGCATCGCCACCGCCTTCGGCTGCCCCTTCGAAGGCGTCGTGCCCGCCGAACAGGTGGCCCGGATCGCCAGGCGCTATCAGGACCTCGGCGCGACCAGCGTGGGGCTGGGCGACACCACCGGCATGGCCACCCCCACCACCGTGCGCGCCGCCGTGCGGGCGATCCGGGACGCGGCGCCGGGGCTGGGCATCGGTCTGCATTTCCACAACACGCGCGGCGTGGGGCTCGCCTGCGTCATGGCGGGCCTGGCCGAGGGGATCACCCATTACGACGCCTCGGTGGGCGGGCTCGGCGGCTGTCCCTTCGCGGCGGGCGCGACCGGCAACATCTGCACCGAGGACCTCGTCTACCTCCTGAACGAAAGCGGCTATGACACGGGAATCGACCTCGCGGCGCTGATCGCGGCGGCGAAGCTGACGCAGGACGTGATCGGGCGCGATCTTCCGGGACAGGTGATCAAGGCAGGTCCCCGCCTGCGCCGCTACGATCCCGGCCTGACCGCCACGGCCTCGGGATGACGGACCTTCCCCTTTCGGGTGTCCGGGTCATCGACCTGACGCGCATCCTGTCCGGGCCGTTCTGCGCCATGATCCTGGGCGACCTGGGCGCGGACGTGATCAAGATCGAGGCGCCGGGCGGCGACCATGTGCGCGGTCAGGGCGAGAAGGTCGACGGGTTTTCGTGGTATTTCGCCAGCTTCAACCGCAACAAGCGGTCCATCGTGCTGGACCTGCGTCGGCCCGAGGGGCTGGCGGTGCTGGAACGGCTTCTGTCCGATGCCGATATCCTGACCGAGAATTTCCGCCCCGGCGTGCTGGCGGACATGGGCCTGACGCCCGAGCGGCTGGCCCGGATCAACCCCCGCCTGATCGTCGTGTCGGTCAACGGCTATGGCTCGACCGGGCCCTATGCCGACCGGCCCGCCTTCGACTTCATCGCCCAGGCCATGTCGGGCTACATGACCACCAACGGCACGCCCGAGACCGGACCCCTGCGCAGCGGCCCGCCAATGACCGACCTGATCGCGGGGCTCTACGCCGCGCTTGGCGCCGTGGCGGCCCTTGCCGGCCGCGACCGGGGCGGCCCGGCGCAAAGGGTCGAGGCCTCGATGATGATGTCGATGCTCTCGATGATGGCCTATCTCTCGGCGAACGCGCTGGTGACGGGGCGCGATGCCGCCCCCACGGGCAATGACCATCCCATCGCCTCGCCCTATGGTCTTTTCCGGGCGCAGGACGGCGACATCGCCATCGCCCCCTCGACCCTGCCGATCGTCAGGCGCCTTCTGGCCGAGATCGGCCTGCCGGACCTGCTGTCGGACCCGCGCTTCGCCACCAACGAGGCCCGCGTCGCCAACCGCGCGGCCCTGAACGCGCTGATCGACGCCGCACTGGCCGATGACACGCAGGACAACTGGATCGCCCGGCTGAACCGCGCGGGCGTGCCCTGCGGCCGGGTGCAGACCCTGACCGAGGCGCTGGCCGATCCGCAGGTCGCGGCCCAGGACATGGTGCTGGAGGTGCCGCATCCGGGCCATGGCACTGTCCGGATGGTGGGTTTCCCGGTCAAGTTCTCGGACACGCCGCTGCGGGTGCGCCGCCCCGCCCCGGATCTGGGCGCCCAGACCGAGGAGGTGCTGGCCGAAGCAGGCTATGGCCCGGACGACATCGCGGCCTTCCGGGCGGGCGGCCTCCTGGGCTGAACGGCGGTGGCCCATGGGCCTCGATCCGATGTGATGAAACGTCCCGAAAGGTCCACGGCTCCGCAGTCGCAGACATCCGCGAGAGGTGAATGCCGCACCTCGAAGCCCGGCCGGACACCCGGCAATTGGCCGATGACACCCGCTGGCGGATGTTCGCTGCGACAAGGCCGGGGACCGTCACGGCGCGCGGGTCCGGGCCTCCGGGCCCGCCGCCGGCTCTACTGCGCGGCCAAGGTCACGCGCGGCCACCGGGCGGGCTCGAGGTCCATCAGGATGCGCCGACAGGCTTTTTCGCGGCTCGCGAACCAGGTCCATTCCACGGCCGTCCTCTCGAAGCCGAGCCTTTCGAGCACGCGGGCCGATCGGTGGTTTTCTGGGTCGACGCCCGCGCGGATCCTGCCGCGCCCGATCTCGAAGTGTCGCGCGATGGCGGCGCGCGCGGCTTCGGTCGCGATCCCCTCGCCCCAGGCGTCGGGCGCGAGCCAGTAGCCCAGCTCGTCCCCGATCCCGATATGGCCGAGAAGCCGCCCGTCCCGTTCGATCGCCCAGACCAATGCGCCCGACCGGTGAAAGTCGGTGATGATCGCATGGGCTTCCTCCGGCCCGAAGGCGCGCGGCACGAAGGACAGCCAGTACGCGATGGCGGGATCGGAGAGGAAATGGACAAGCCCCTCCACATCCTCCGCGCCGATCGGACGCAGGAGGAGGCGCGCGGTCCTGATCGCCGCCCGATCGGTGCCGGCTAGCCCGGCGGCATGCATGATCCTGAAATGGCCACCAGCCACCCCTCCACGCAAAGCGTCGTCCCAAGGCGCCAGTCACCCAACTGGCGCTCACCCGAGGGCGATACTGGCGGAGCGGGGTTAACGCGGACTGAGCGCGTCCGGGCGATTTCCGCGCAATTCGACCCATCGCGCCCGGCTGCCGGCATGATGCGCGCCGGGCCGGCGCGTCGGTCCATGGCCGATCCTGTCCATTCGTGTTGAACACCTCGGGCAACACCGCTACTCATTCGGGCACAGATCACATGCGGACGCGCGCCGGGTCCCGCCGCACGACGCCCGCCTGCACCACACCCTTGGGAGCCCATCGGACATGACCAACAACGCAGCCATCCTTGCGCGTCGCCATGCAGCCCTGCCCCGCGGCCTGGCCACGGCGACCCCGGTCTTCGTGACCCGCGCCGAGAACGGCGAAGTCTGGGACGTCGAGGGCAAGCGCTACATCGACTTCGCCAGCGGCATCGCCGTCACCAATACCGGGCATCGTCACCCCAAGGTTATGGCCGCCGTGGCCCAGCAGTTGGAGCAGTTCACCCATCTCTGCTTCCAGGTCACGGGCTACGAGAATTACGTCGAACTGGCCGAGCGCCTGAACGCCCTGGCGCCCATCGGGACCGCCAAGACGGTCTTCTTCACCACCGGCGCCGAGGCGACCGAGAACTCGGTCAAGATCGCGCGGGCCTATACCGGGCGCCACGGCGTGATCACCTTCACCGGCGCCTTCCACGGCCGGACCCAGCTGACCATGGCGATGACGGGCAAGTCCGTCCCCTATCGTCCGCGCGGCACGCCGCCCAGCTTCGGCATCTATCACGTGCCCTTCCCGATCCCGCATCACGGCACGACCGAGGAGGATGCGCTGAAGGCGCTCTATCACGTCTTCAAGGCCGACATGCCCCCCGAGCAGGTCGCGGCCATCGTGATCGAGCCCGTGCAGGGCGAAGGCGGCTTCTACCAGACGCCCAGGACCTTCATGAAGCGCCTGCGCGAGATCTGCGACGAACACGGCATCGTGCTGGTCGCGGACGAGGTGCAGTCGGGCTTCGCGCGCACCGGCAAGATGTTCGCGATCGAACATTACGACATCGAACCCGACCTGATCCCCGTCGCCAAGGCGCTGGGTGGCGGGTTCCCGATCTCGGGCGTGATCGGGAAGGCCGAGATCATGGACGCGGCCGAACCGGGCGGCCTGGGCGGCACCTTCGGCGGCAGCCCGATCGGCATCGCGGCGGGTCTCGCCGTGCTGGACGCAATCGCGGAGGAGAAGCTCTGCGAGCGCGCCAACCACATCGGCGACATCATGGTCGAGCGGCTGAAGAAATTCCGCCAGTCCAACACCTTGCGGCCCATTGGTGATGTGCGCGGCCTCGGCGCGATGGTGGCCTTCGAGCTGGTGAAGGAACGCGGCACCCATGTGCCCGACCCCGACGCCATCAAGCATGTCACCGCCGCCGCGCTGGATGCAGGGCTGATCCTGCTCAGCTGCGGATATTACGCCAACACGATCCGGTTGCTGGCGCCCCTCACCATCGACGAGGCCCATCTGCACGAAGGCCTCGACAAGCTCGAGATCGCGCTGACCACCTGACCGGACGCGCGCGGTGCCGGGGCCGCAGGACCTGCGCCCCGGCCCGGCCTCAGTCCCTGGAATAGGTCGCGTCCAGCCTCTGGCGCAGATAGGCCGCACCGGTGACGGGGGGATACTTCGCCTCGCCCGTCCCCGGCAGAGCCGAGATCACCGCGTCGGGGTTGGGATCGAGGAAGAAGGCGACCGAGGCGCGCGCGCGACGGGGCGGCAGGACGCGGTGCGGGGTCGAGACATAGATGTCGTTCGTCCAGCGCATCAGGCAATCCCCGATATTGACCACGAAGGCACCCGGCACATGGGGCACATCCATCCAGTCGCCGCCGCGCGGCCGCACCTGGAGGCCCGCCTCGCCATCGGTCAAAAGCAGCGTGACCGACCCGTAATCGGTATGCGCGCCCGCCCCGATCTCGCCCTCGGCGCCCGTGCCCGGGGGATAGGCAAGCAGCCGCAAGGTCGCCAGCGGCGCGTCGAACTTGTCGTCGAAGAAATCGGTCGCAAGGCCCAGGTCGCGGGCGAAGGCGCGGTGCAGGCCAACGCCCAGGGCCAGTGCGGCATCGTAATAGGCCAGCATCGTGTCGCGGAACCCGGGCAGATCGGGCCAGACATTGACGCCCCGGAAGGCCTCGCCCGCCCGCACGCGCGGATCGTCGGCAGCCAGGTCGAGACCGATGTTGAAGGCCTGCTTGCGGTCCACCTGCCCCGAGGTCTCGTCCAGACGTTCGGACCCTTCCGCCGCCCAGCCCCGGTTATGCGGGTTCGACAGGATCGACAGGGGCGCCTTCTCGTGGTCGGGGCGCGCGAAGAACCGCGCGGCCTGATCGAAGACCGCCGCGATCAGGTCGCTCGGGATGCCATGACCCGACAGCAGGAAAAAGCCGGGATCCCGGCAGGCCCGGCCCAGCGCATCGACAAAGGCCTGCGGATCGGACCGGAACTCGCGCCAGTCGAGCTCCGGGATCATGCGGCATGTGCCTTGAGGACGGGAACGCGCCCGATCAGACGGTCCATGCGGGCCGCGACCTTGCGCAGATGCGCCGCGCGGCTTTCGGGGGTGGAACTGTCCATCAGGTAATGCGCGGCGAAGGCGGTCCGGCAGCCGCGCGCGCACAGGACCCGCACGCCGCGCAGCAGCGTGCGCTTGCCGGGCGCACCGATCATCTGCGTCAGCCACCAGCTGGCTCCGCAGGTTGTGAAGACCCCCATCCGCGTGATGTGGCCCAGCCCGGGACGGATCGTGCGGTTCTGGGCGTCCGGCATCAGGAAGGCCACGCCCGGAACCAGCGCCCGATCCAGCCAGCCTTTCAGCATCGCCGGCAGACCATACCACCAGGTCGGATAGACGAAGATCAGCGTGTCGCACCATCGCAGGTCCTCGACATCGCGCGCGACTGGGGCGACATTCAGGCTTTCATCCTCGTATTCGGCATGTTCGCGCGCGCCCATGACCGGATCGAAGCCGCGGGCATAGAGATCGGACAGCCGCACCTCGGCCCCGGCGGCGCGCAGCTTTTCCAGCACCACGTCGCGCACCGCGGCGGTGAAGCTGTCGGGCCGGGGATGGCAATAGACGACCAGCGCACGCATCTCAGAAGACCTCCATTTCCCGTCTGACCCGCTCCAGATGCGCGGCGCGGCGCGCATCCGAGGCCCGGTTCATGTCGTAGAGCGCCAGGTAGCGCATCTTCTCGGGCCGGATGACGTGCCAGACATGGCGCGTCACGCATTTCCGCGGCGGATCGCCCGCCAGAAACGCCCGCATCCGCGTTCCGCCATAGGTGGTGACGGCGGCCAGCTTGCGGATATGGGTCAGGTTCGGCACGACCTTCCCCGCCTCCAGCCGGAACGACACGCCCGGCAGGAAAACCCGGTCGAGAAAACCCTTCAGGATCGCCGGGTATCCGAAGTTCCAGACCGGAAACACCAGGACCAGCGCCTGCGCCGCCATCAGGCGGTCGACATATCCCTGCACCGGAGCGGTGTTCGGACCGACATCGTGATAGGCCCGCCGCTCTGCCGTGGTCAGGACCGGCTGGAACCCTTCGGCGTAAAGATCGCAGTCGTCGATCTCGTGGCCCGCCCTGGTCAGCCCCTCGACCGTCGCGCGATGCAGCGCCGCGCCATAGCTTTCGTCGCAGGGATGCGCGAACAGCACCATCACCCGAGCCATCGCCCCGCCCTTCCTCTCGCCCCAAATATCCCGGGGGGAGGCCCGAAGGGCCGTGGGGGGCAGAGCCCCCCTTTCACTCCGCCGCCTGCAGTTTCGGATAGGCATACATCCGGCTGTAATCCCAGTCCGGATCGTCCCAGGCGATCATCTTGCCGGGGTTCAGCAGGCCCTTGGGGTCGGCTTCCTTCTTGAAGCGCAGCTGACGGTCGTCGACCGTCTGGCGGCCGCCTTCCTCCAGCGTGTAGCGGTGCGGGTTGAAGATCAGCGCGCCCGCCTCCTCGTGGATGCGGATGATCTCGTCCAGCCGCTCCTCGGTGGTGAACTTGACGAGGCTGAGTCCCGCGAAATGCACCTTCCCGTTGTCGCGGATCGCCTCGAGGTGCTGCAGCACTTCGGGGCTGAATTCGGCGCGGATCCTCTCGACCAGCGCGCGGTGATGCGGGAAGCCGTAGCGCACCTGCAGGTAGGTGATCGACGGGTCCACCTTCAGCGCGCGCAGTGTGGTGTGGTTCCAGCCGTATTCGAAGATCTTGCCGGGGTTGCGCTCCCAGGTGTCGGCATCCGAACGGTAGATGATCCTCGCCTCCTTCACCCGCGCGGTGAAGGTCAGGAACCCGTCCATCGCATGGGGTGCGACCATCAGGGCGACGACGTTGGTGCCCGGCTCCACATGCGGCTTCACGCGCTGGAAATAGTCATGCGCGATCGGTGCCTCGAAGACGGTGGCCAGCTTGACCAGGATGCCGTCCTGGTTCGCCACGTCCTCGGCGAAGTGCATCGCGGGGGTAAAGTCGTCGAAGGCCACGAAGAGGTCCACCCAGTCATAGGCGGGGGCCAGCGGCATCTCGAGTTCGGTGATGATCCCGTTCGTGCCGTAGGCGTGGCTGACGCGGGCCAGTTCCTCGCCCCGGAATTCCAGGATGCGGGGTTCGGCCTCCATTGTCACCACGCGCAGGCGGATGATGTTGCCCAGATCGCGCAAGGACCCCCAGGTGACCGACCCCACCCCGCCCGAGCCGCCCGCGATGAAGCCGCCGATCGTGGCGGTGGCCCAGGTTGAGGAAAACATGCGCAATTCCTGTCCCGAATGGGCGATGCATTGCGCGTCGAGGTCCTTCAGCAGCACGCCCGGTTCGCAGATCACGCGGCCGGGGTGGATTTCCTTCACGCGGTCCATCTTGTGCAAGTGCATCACGCAGCCGCCTTCCAGCGGCATCGCCTGGCCGTAATTGCCCGTCCCCGCCCCGCGCGTCGTCACCGGCACGTCATGGGCGTAGCAGACCTTCAGCACCTCGATCACTTCCGCCTCGGTCTTCGGAGAGACCACGAAATCGGCGCTGACATGGTCGAGCCGCGCCTTCAGCACCGGCGAATACCAGAAGAAATCGCGGCTTTTCGACTTGATGGCGCTGTCGCTCTTCTCGATCTCGAGATGGCTCAGCGCCTCTTTGGCGGCGGCGACGTTCGGTTTCATGATGTCCTCATCAGGTGGTCGAGTTCGGAGTAGTCGGGCAGCGTCCGGTCGATGGCGCGGCCTGCGCGCAGGACGATCCGGTCGGCTTGCGGGCGCGAGAAAAGCTCGGTCCATTCGCGCGCGCGGAAGATCACCAGGTCCGCCGGCGCGCCGGGCGCGAGCGAGGGCGCGTCAAACCCGCAGGCAGCGGCGGGGTTCGACAGGCAGGCCCGGCTCCAGTCCGCGTCGGAATGGTCGAGATGCCCGATCCGCGTCGCCTGCCGCATGACTTCCAGCATGTCCATGTCGCCATAGGCATAGAAGGGATCGCGCGTGTTGTCGGAGGCGAAGGACAGGTTGATCCCCCGCGCCTTCATCTCGTGCACCAGGGTGATGCCGCGCCGCCGGGGCGTGCGGCCCGCGTGCCGGTCCTGCAGGTAGAGGTTGCACATGGGCAGGCTGACGATGTGCAGCCCCGCCTTGGCGACCTTGTCCAGCGTGTCCATCGCGCGCGCCTCGGCTTGCGTCGACAGCGAACAGCAATGGCCGACGACGATGGGCGCGTCAAAGCCCATCTCCAGCGCCACCTCGGCGATGGCGCGCAGGGATTCTGCGTCCGCGTCCATGGTTTCGTCCGCGTGGAAATCGGCCGACAGTCCCCGCTCCATCGCCAGCCTGAAGAACACGCGCAGGCGGTCGCGCAGGTCGGGAACCGGATAGCTGACGACGCCCAGCGTGCCGCCGTGCTGCGCCACCAGGTCGGCGGTGTGGGCATAGGGACCATCGGCCGTCACGGCGTCGATGCCGACGAGGCAGGCGGCCTGAAGCTCGATGCGGCCCGCCCATTCGGCGCGCAACCCGGCGAAGACCGGCCAGCTGATGTCGTCCTGCGGAGGAAGGCTGTCGAGATGCGTGCGGATCGCGCGCGTCCCGTGGGCATGGGCGCAGCGCAGCGAAAACTCCATCCGCGTGCGCACGTCGTCAGTGGACCAGTTCGCGGCCCGGTCGGCGCCGACCGTGGCCAGCGCGCCGGGGAAGGTGCCGTCGGGATTGGGCGCGCGGCCCCAGATATGCCCCTTGTCGAGATGCGTGTGCATGTCGACGAAGCAGGGCAGGACGATCGCGCCGCCCATGTCGACGGGCACGCCACCCGCCGCCGCGATCTTTCCGTCCGCGATGGACAGGTCGGTGCGCACCAGGTCTTCGTCCCGGCCCAGCAACCAGCCCGGCACGGTCACGTTCTCCAGCCGCACGGGTCCGTCTGGCAGCGTCCTGAAATCCATCAGCCTTCCCGCTTCAACGCGCTTTCATGCCACTTGCGCAACGACAGGTGGCTGATGATGCTCATCACCGCGAAGATCAGGACGCCCATGACGGAAATCAGGATCAGCGCGGCATAGAGACGCCCGAAATTGAAGCGGTAGGACGCCTCCAGCAAGGTCGAGGCCAGGCCCAGCCCCGTCCCCGCGCGTCCGATCACGAATTCGGCCACCACCGCCCCGATCAGCGCCAGCCCCCCCGCGATCTTCAGGCCACCCAGGAAGAACGGCAGCGCCGAAGGGGCCGCCAGATACCGCAGGCGCTGCCAGCGCGTGGCGCCATAGATGGTGAAGAGGTCCTGCAGGTTGTGATCGGCCGATTTCAGGCCGATGGTCGTGTTCGACAGGATCGGGAAGAAGGCCACGATCCAGGCGCAGAGAAGGGCCGCGACGAAGGCGCTTTCCACGTAGATCTGCAACAGGGGCGCGATGGCGATCACCGGCGTCACCTGCAGGATCACGGCATAGGGAAAGAAGGACATCTCGGCCCATTTCGACTGGGTGAAGGCCACGGCCAGCGCCACGCCCCCCAGGATCGCCATGAGCAGCGCCAGCAGCGTCAGCCGCCCCGTCACCAGCATCGCGGGCCAGAGAACCGCCCAATCCTCGACCACCGACTGCGCCACCTTGACGGGTCCCGGCAGGATGTAATGGGGCACTTCCGCGATGGTGACATAGAGATGCCAGGCCAGCACCGACAGCACCAGCACCAGCGAGGGCAGCGTCCACTTGGCGATGCGGTTGATCCGGGCGCTGCGCGCGCGGGCCGCTTCCTCGGCGTCGACGACCGGCGCGGGCGGTGCGGAGCGTTCGGCAAGGCTCATGCGGCAAGCTCCATCGCCTGGTGCAGCGCGGCGGACGCCTCGCGCGTGTGGGCCGTGTATTCGGCCGATGTGCGGAAGGCCTCCGCCCGGGGATAGGGCGTGTCGACGTGCAATTCGCGGATCACGCGGCCCGGGCGCGCGGCCATGACCACGATGCGGTCGGACAGGAACACGCTTTCGAAGACGGAATGCGTCACGAAGATCACCGTGCAGCCGATCTTTTCCTTCAGCTTCAGAAGGTCGTTGTTCAGCTTGAAGCGCGTGATCTCGTCCAGCGCGGCGAAGGGTTCGTCCATCAGGATCAGGCGCGGCTTGGTGACCATCGCCCGCGCGATCGAGACACGCATCTTCATGCCGCCGGACAATTCGCGCGGATAGGCGTTCTGGAACTTCTCGAGGCCCACCAGCCGCAGCGCCTCGAGAATGTCGTCCCTGACGGAATTGTAGCTCTGGCCGCGCAGGCGGAAGGGCAGCCAGACATTCTGCGCCACCGTCGCCCAGGGCATCAGGGTCGGTTCCTGGAAGACGATCCCCAGATCGCCCGCCGCCTGCCCGCCCGCCCAGCGGATCGTGCCGGATGTGGGTTGCAACAGCCCCGCGATCAGCCGCAGCGCGGTCGACTTGCCGCAGCCCGAAGGCCCCAGCAGAGAAATGAAATCGCCGTCGTTCACGGAAAGGTTCATGTCCTTCAGGGCAACGACATCGCCGTTGAAGGTCTTCTCGATATGGCTCATCGCCAGGACGGGCGCGCGGCTGCCCAGCGGCGCTGTCTGTCTTGTCATGCCTGTCCCTTCCGAAACGTGCGGCGCCGGGCCCGCGACGGGGCCCGGCACGCGATCCTGATCAGTTTGCGGGCTTGAGGTCCATGCCCACGCCCTTGCCGACGAATTGCGTGGTGTAGGACGCCTTCCAGTCGATGCCGTCCTTCACGACGCCGGTATCGACCATGAGCTTGTAGAAATTGCCGACCATCTCGTCGGTCATCACGCCGATGCCCTTTTCCAGCGCATCGCCCGAATCCACGATGCCCCAGGCCTTCATCTTGTCCTTGGCATAGGCGATCTTGTCGGCCGTCATCTCGGGGTTGGCCGCCATGATCAGCGCATCCGCCGCCGCGCTGTCGTTGTAGAGGTAATTGTACCAGCCCTTGATCGAGGCATCGACGAAGCACTGCACCTTCTCGGGGTTGGTGGCGATGGTCTCGGCCATGGTCTCGATCGTGGTCGCATAGCTGGCATAGCCCGCGTCCGCGATCAGGAAGACGTTGGGCTCGAACCCGCCTTCCTTGGTGACGAGGTAGGGCTCGGACGACAGGTATCCCTGCATGCCCACACGCTTGTCGGCCAGGAAGGGGGCCGGGTTGAAGGTGTAGGGCTGGCGCTGCTCGGCGGTGAAGCCATGCGCCTTGATCATCCACTGGTAATAGGACTGATAGCCGTTGTCGCCGATCAGCAGGGTCAGGTTCTTGAGGTCCTCCCAGGTCTCGGCCTCGCCCGGGTGGGCGACGATGACCTGCGGGTGCTTCTGGAAGATCGCGGCCACGTTGACGACGGGAATGCCTTCTTCCACGGCGCTGAAGGCCTGGAGCAGGTCGCCGCCCATGTGGAAATCCATCCGCCCCGCCAGCATCAGCGCGCGGTTGTTCACCTGCGGACCGCCGGGGATGATCTCGACGTCGAAGCCGCAATCGGCCTTGTAGGTGCCGTCGGCGACGGATTGGTAGAAGCCGCCATGCTCGGCCTGGGCCAGCCAGTTGGTTCCGAAGACGACCTTTTCGCCCTCGGCCTGGGCGAGACCCGCGCCAAGCGCGAGGACAGCAGCAGCAGACACGGTAGATTTGAATGGCATCGCAGCCTCCATGATTCCGGATGGCCCATTACTTGGCGCGGCGACCGCAGCCGCACAGGGGACCTGCGCGAGAATTGGCGATATGGGCGCACATGGCCAGAGTTTTGATCAATCCGTGAGCGATCCGGCAAAAACTGCACGGAAAATGGGCGGAGGCGATG
>SBFT01000255.1 GCA_006227805.1 Paracoccaceae bacterium | reverse complement strand
ACTCCATCACGTCAACACCGGCAGCCACCAATCATCCGCGCGCTCGGTGCCCAGGTCCTCGGCCAGGGGGGCGCCCTGCGCCAGCGTCACCCGCGTCCAGAGGTCCGACTTGGGATCGAACCGGGTCGCCCCGAACATGGCCAGCTTCGAGCGCAGCATGTCGATGGGCAGGCAATCGCCGGACAGGAGATTGTCGCGGATCTCCGAATAGGGGCAGGCACGCGCCACCGCCACCCGTTCGACCGCCCAGAGATGGCGGGGATGGCGCGCCAGGAAATCGCCCAGGGGTTCGGGGCGCGCGGGCAGATCGGCCAGCATCTCCTGCACGGCGCGGGCGACGAAGAGCGGGCTTTCGCGATCGGCTCCGGGTTCCTCGTGCCGGCGGCCCAGGCGCGGTTCGAGTTTCTCCTCCGAGACATACCAGAACTGCGCGGTCTGATCCTGCCGCGAGAAGTCGTAGTCGAGCGCCCAGGAACAGGCCGCGCGCGCCGCATCGCCCAGGGCGCGCGTATCGGGGAAATCGGGGGGCGGCGCGCCGAAGGGATCGGTCAGGCAATCGGCCAGGCCATCGACCAGGTCGGGGCAGGCCTCGATCACCAGGGCGACCAGCAATTCCTGCAGGTCGAGGCTCTGGGCCTCGGATGCGCGGATCAGCCCGTCGAAGGGCCGCGCGCGGTCGAGCGCGCCCGGCAGATCGCGCTGGAACCAGGCCCAATCGGCGCGCAGGGCGTCGATGCGCGCCTGGTGGGCGGCTTCGGGCACCTGCCACTGCGCCAGATGCTGGCCCGCCCGCTGCGCCAGCCGCAGCACGCGCGCGGCCTGGGCGTCCGAGATCTCGTCCACCGCACGGGCGCGGGCCAGCGCGGTCTCGCGCACCATCATCCAGTTGTTCAGGAGAACCGGATGGCTGACGAGGAACGGCGCCATGCCCAGGCCCGTCGCATTGCCGATCCCCAGGTGCCGCGCCAGCGCGCGGTCGAGCCGCGCCCCGCCCACATGTTCGACAAGATCCAGCGTGAACTGCCGGATCAGCCAGACCGTCAGCATCTCGGCCATGAAGGAAAGGCCCAGCCCGGGCCGGTCTGCGATCAGGCCGCGATCGGCGATGCCGAACTTGCCGTTGCCGTAGACCGCCGTGGTGCGCATCAGATAGCCGATGCGGTTCACGAAATCCGCGTCCGGCTGGCGGCCTTCGCGCAGCCGTTCGACCACATGCGACCACAGCCGGACCGACTTGTTCGCGCGGCTCAGGACAAGGTCGCGCGCGGTGAAGCGTCCCGCCTCCTGAAGGGGGGCGGCGGCGGCGATGCGGTCGATGTCCGCGGGATCGGGCAGACCATCGTGCAGGACGAAGGCCGCGTCCCAGGCGGTGGCGATTACCCGGTCCGAGCGCGCCTCGTCCGCCAGCGGCTGGGTCACGCAGACCAGCGCGTAATCGTGGCCCCCGAAGCGCACGGCGTAGACGGCGCGCCCGAAGCCCTCGGCATCGATTTCCCAGAGCGGCCGGGTCACGCGGGCCCCGTCCTGCGACAGCCGCCGCGTCAGCACCCGCAGGAAGGACAGGCGGGTGGGAAAGAACGCGCCCATCCGCGCCAGGCGCATCACCTGCCCCGGCGGGCGGAGCGGCATCTGGGGCGGAAGTTCCATGTCCTTCATCGACTGACCCTCACTCGGCGGGACCGAAATTGCGGTCGTAGAAGCGCAGCCAGTTGCCCCCCATGATCCCGCCGATCTCGGCCGCGTCGAAACCCTGCCGCGCCAGGCCCTGCCGGATATTGTCCCAGTCGCGGTTGTCGCGGAACCAGACGGGCATAGGCGGAAAGCCGGGATTGGCGGCGTTGCCCTCGCCGTAATCGATCGTCTTCGACCAGCGCCCGACGCGCATCCATTCCACCACGCGGTCGGGCTGGTCCTGGCAGAGGTCGGATCCGATCCCGAGGTTTTCCGCCCCGTAGCGCGACGCGGTCTCGGCGATCATGGCGCAGAAATCCTCGAGCCGGCAGGCGCTGCCGCCCTTGAGATGATGGGGATAGAGCGAAAAGCCCAGCATGCCCCCGCGCCCCGTCAGCGCGCGCAACACCGCGTCGGACTTGTTGCGCAGCGCGGGATGCCACCAATGGGGATTGGCATGGGTGATCGCGATCGGGCGCGCGGAGGCGTCGATCGCCTCGAGCGTCGAGCGTTCGGCCGAATGGCTCATGTCGATCACCAGCCCGACCCGGTTCATCTCGGCCACCGCCTGCCTGCCATAGCGGGTCAGGCCGGGATCCTCGGCCTCGTAGCAGCCGGTCGCCAGCAGAGACTGGTTGTTGTAGGTCAGCTGCATGAAGCGGATGCCAAGCTGATGCCAGATCTCGATCAGGCCGATATCGTCGCCGATAGGCGTGGGCGTCTGGAAGCCGAAGAACACGGCCGTGCGCCCCGTCGCCTGCGCGCGCCGCACGTCGTCGCCCGTCAGCCCCTTGAAGATCAGGTCGGGATGCGCCTCGAACCAGCGGTTCCAGGCGGTCAGGTTGCCCAGGACCTCGCGCAGCTCCTCGTGATAGGCGATGGTGACATGGACGGCATCGACGCCGCCCGCGCGCAGTTCGCGGAAGATCTTCGGCGACCAGTTGCAGTATTGAAGGTTGTCGATCAAGGGGGCTGTCATGGCGCGAGACTGCCGCGCCGCGCGGGCGCGGGCAACGAAAATTCTGCGAATTTTCGGAGTCTCAGACCCCGAGACACCAGCGCATGATCGCCTTCTGCGCGTGCAGCCGGTTCTCGGCCTCGTCCCAGATGACCGATTGCGGGCCGTCCATCACCTCGGAGGTCACTTCCTCGCCCCGGTGCGCAGGCAGGCAATGCATGAAGAGCGCATCCGGCTTGGCCTTGCCCATCAGTTCGGCATTCACCTGGTAGGGGCGCAGCATGTTGTGGCGGCGCTCCTTAGAGGACTGGCTGTCATGCATGCTGACCCAGGTATCCGCGACCACGAGGTCGGCGCCCTCGACGGCCCTTGCGGGATCGCGCTCGATCGTGACGCGTGCGCCCTTCCTGCGCGCGAAGCCCACGTATTCGGGATCGGGGTCGAGCTGCATCGGCCCGGTGAAGGTCAGATCGAAGCCGAATTGCCCCGCGGCGTGCAGGAACGAGGAACAGACGTTGTTGCCGTCGCCGGCCCAGACCACCTTCTTGCCCGCGATCGGGCCGCGATGTTCCTCGAAGGTCATCACGTCGGCCATGATCTGGCAGGGATGCGACCGGTCCGTCAGCCCGTTGATCACCGGCACGCTGGCATGGTCCGCCATCTCGGCCAGCACGCTTTCGTCGAAGGTGCGGATCATGATCAGGTCGACATAGCGCGACATGACGCGGGCGGTGTCGGCGATGGTCTCGCCATGGCCGAGCTGCATGTCCTGGCCGGACAGGACCATGGTCTGCCCACCCATCTGGCGCACGCCCACATCGAAGGAGACGCGCGTCCGGGTCGAGGGTTTCTCGAAGATCAGCGCGACCATGCGGCCCGCCAGGGGGCGGTCGTCGTCGGGCGTGCCCTTTGGCCGGCCCTGGCGCGCCCGTTTCATGGCGGAGGCCTGGTCGATGATGGCCCGCAGATCCGCGGGATCGGTGGTGTGAATGTCGAGGAAATGGTTCATCTGTCCGGCTTTCCGGTTGGGCGGGGCACCGCGGGGGCTCTGCCCCCGCACCCCCGGGATATTTGGGGCGAGAGGAAGATCAGGCCGCTTCGAGGGAAGACGCCGCCGCGTCGAGACGGCGGACCGCCTCGGCGATCTCGTCGTCCGTGATGCTGAGGGGCGGCAGGATGCGGATGACATTGTCGGCGGCGGGCACGGTGATCACCTGCTGGGCGTAGCCCGCGGTCACGACGTCGGCGTTCGTCACCTTGCATTTCAGCCCCAGCATGAGGCCGCTGCCGCGCACTTCCTCGAAGATACCGGGATGCGCGGCGACAAGGCCTTCGAGCTTCTGCCGGAAGAGGCCCGCCTTGCGGTTGACCTCGGCCAGGAAGGCGGGATCGGCCACGATCTCCATCACCGCGCAGCCCACCGCGCAGCCGAGCGGATTGCCGCCATAGGTCGAGCCGTGGGTGCCCGCGGTCATGCCGGAGGCGGCGTCTTCGGTTGCGAGGACACAGCCCAGCGGGAAGCCCCCGCCGATGCCCTTGGCCACCATCATGATGTCGGGCTCGATCCCCGCCCATTCATGCGCGAAGAGCTTGCCTGTGCGCCCCACGCCGCATTGCACCTCGTCGAGGATCAGCAGGATGCCGTGCCGATCGCAGAGATCGCGCAGCCCCTTCAGGCATTGATCCGGCAAGGGGCGGATGCCGCCTTCGCCCTGCACGGGTTCGACCAGGATGGCGGCGGTGCGGTCGGTGATCGCGGGTTCGATCGCGTCGTGATCGCCCCATTCGAGATGGACGAAACCCGGCAGCAGGGGGCCGAAGCCCCTGGTCATCTTCTCGGACCCCGCCGCGGCGATCCCGGCCGAGGAGCGGCCGTGGAACGACCCCGAGAAGGTGATGATCTCGACCCTCTCGGGCTGGCCCTTGTCGAAGAAATGCTTGCGCGCCATCTTCACCGCCAGTTCGCAGGCCTCGGTGCCCGAGTTGGTGAAGAAGACGGTGTCGGCGAAGCTGTTCTGCACCAGAAGGTCGGCCAGCCGCTGCTGGTTCGGGATCTGGTAGAGGTTCGACGTGTGCCAGATCGCCTGCGCCTGCGTCGTCAGCGCCCGAACCAGAGCCGGATGCGCATGGCCCAGCACGTTCACGGCGATCCCCGCGCCGAGATCGAGGAAGCGTCGGCCGTCCGCCTCGATCATCCAGGCGCCTTCGCCCTTGACGAAGGCCAGGGGCGCGCGGGAATAGGTCGGCAGGACGGACGGGATCATGGGATCATCCTTTCGGGGTATTGGAACCCGTTGAGTGCCTCACGACGGGGTTCCGGGTCAACGATTTCATGAAAGGGCGCGCCGTTTGACGGGCGCAGGGGATCGGCAGGCCTCAGGCGCGGGCGCGCAGGCGGAGCGGTCGTCGGAGGCAGGCGTGTGCGATCATGGCGTCAGCGTTACGCCGGTTCGCGGCAAAAGAAAAGGGGCAAGGTCGGTGCCCTGCCCCGCACTCCGGCGTCGTCCCGCACCCGCTCAGGCGCGTTCGGAATACTCCATCGTCTCGGTGTTCACGATGATGTCCTCGTCCGGGCCCACGAAGGGCGGCACCATGACGCGCACGCCGTTGTCCAGAAGGGCCGGCTTGAACGAGTTCGCCGCGGTCTGGCCCTTGACCACCGGTTCGGTCTCGACGATGCGGCAGGTCACCTTCTGGGGCAGCGTGGCGTTCAGCGCCTCGTTCTCGTGGAACTCGACCAGGATGGTCATGCCGTCCTGCAGGAAGGGGCGGCGTTCGCCCAGGATCTCGGCCGGCAATTCGATCTGTTCGTAGGTCTCGGCATCCATGAAGACCAGCATGCCGTCCTGTTCGTAGAGGAACTGCTGGTCCTTCTGTTCCAGGCGCACGCGTTCGACCTTGTCGGCCGAGCGGAACCGTTCGTTCAGCTTGGTGCCGTTGCGCAGGTTGCGCAGTTCGACCTGGGCGAAGGCGCCGCCCTTGCCGGGTTTCACGTGATCGACCTTCACGGCGGCCCAGAGCCCGCCGTTATGTTCCAGGACGTTGCCGGGGCGGATTTCGTTTCCGTTGATCTTGGGCATGCAAGGCTTCCCGCGCGAGAGGTTGATGATCGATTTCGCGCTCCTATATCTGGCGATGTGGCGGCTGTCCAGACAACCATATCTCGTGGTTGCGGCCCCGTCAGCTATGCACAGGATGCAACGAAGCTATGCGTTATCATGGTAGCCGAATCGATCCCGATCGGTCATAAGAAGCGCCACGCCGAAATTGCAAGACCAAGAAAAACAAGGGAAACGAAATGAGAGATTTCGTTGACGGCACTGCCTTTAACAATGAGCAAGGCAATCGTGCACGCAAACTTTTCGCGGCCGTCGTACTGGCCGCACTCGACGACGCAATCGCCGATGACAAGAAATATGGCAACGGACCCGAGCAGATCGCCCGCTGGGCGCGGTCGCGCGACGGGCGCGAAGTCCTCAGCTGCGCCGGGATCGACCCCAATGAGCGCGTGGTTCAGGGGCTGATGGAATTCGTCTCGAAAGGCGTGCGCACCTCGGTCGCGTTGTCGCGCGAGGAAAGCGAGCGGCGCAACGCGGCCCAGCAGCAGGAAGCGGCCTGAGCCTTCTCTTCCCCATCGTGATCGCACCGATACGCCCCCGGTCCGGGGGCGTCTTCGTGCCGGGCCGGGCATGGGCCGCGTGATGGCCGCGCGCGCGATCATGATCCAGGGCGCCGGCAGCAATGTCGGCAAGTCGCTTCTGGTGGCGGGGCTGGCGCGGGCCTTCGTCCGGCGCGGCCTGTCGGTGGCGCCCTTCAAGCCGCAGAACATGTCGAACAACGCCGCCGTCACCGCCGATGGCGGCGAGATCGGGCGCGCCCAGGCGTTGCAGGCGCGCGCCGCGGGACGGCCCCCCCTCAGTGACATGAACCCGGTCCTTCTGAAACCCGACAGCGAGACGGGCGCGCAACTGATCCTGCAGGGCCGCCGGATCGGCCGGGCCGAGGCCCGCGCCTTCTGGGGCGAGAGGCCGAACCTGATGCCGAGCGTGCTGGAGAGTTTCGCGCGGCTGGCCCGCGACTGCGACCTCGTGCTGGTCGAAGGCGCAGGCAGCCCCGCCGAGACGAACCTGCGCCAGGGCGACATCGCCAACATGGGCTTCGCCTGCGCCGCCGATGTGCCGGTCGTGCTGGTGGGCGACATCGACCGGGGCGGCGTGATCGCGCAGATCGTGGGCACCCAGGCAGTGTTGTCGGCGGCCGACCGCGCCCAGGTCGCCGGTTTCGCGATCAACAAGTTCCGCGGCGATGTCCGCCTGTTCGACGCCGGGCTGGCCGATATCGTCCGGCGCACCGGCTGGCCCTCCCTTGGCGTGGTGCCCTGGTTCGACCAGGCCTGGCGTCTGCCGGCGGAAGACATGCTGGACCTTGCCTCGCGTCCCGGGGACGGACGCCTGGTGATCGCCGTGCCGCAGCTGCCGCGCATCGCGAATTTCGACGATCTGGATCCGCTGGCGGCCGAGCCGGGGATCGATCTGCGCATCGTGCCGCCGGGGCGGGCCCTGCCGGGCGACGCCGACCTGGTGCTGCTGCCCGGCAGCAAGGCCACGATCGCCGACCTGGCGGCGCTGCGCAGGCAAGGCTGGGATATCGACCTGGCCGCGCATCTGCGGCGCGGCGGCCATGTGGTCGGGCTCTGCGGCGGCTTCCAGATGCTGGGCCGTGCGATCCATGACCCGCAGGGCCTGGAAGGCCCGGCGGCCAGCGTGCCGGGGCTTGGCCTGCTGGACGTCGAGACGACACTCGCCCCCGAAAAGACACTGGCCGAGCGTCATGCGGCCTGTTGCCTGACCGGCGCTTCGGTGACGGGATACGAAATCCACCTGGGCCGCACCGCCGGGCCCGGCCTGTCGCGGCCCTGGTTCCGGATCGGAGACGCGCCCGAGGGGGCGGTGTCACGGGATGGGCGGGTGCGCGGGTCCTACCTGCACGGGGTCTTTTCCTCGGACGCTTTCCGCGCCGCCTTCCTGGGGGATTTCGGCCTGGCCTCGGACCTGCGCCACGACGACAGCGTCGAGGATGCCCTGGATGGGCTGGCCGCACATCTGGAAAGGCACCTGGACCTCGACCGGATCCGGGAGATCGCCCGCGTTCCGCGTCTCTAGACGGGGGTCAGTCCAGGTTCTGCATGGTCAGGGCGCGGTGGATCTCGCGACGGACCAGCTTGCGGACATTGCGCGTGATGCGTTCGCCCAGCGCGCCCTGCAATTCCTCGCGCACGATTTCTGCCACCAGGTCGCGCAATGTCGCCTCGTCCAGGATCGTGTCCTGAGCGGCGAGGTCCGGGATTGCTTCCTCGTCCGGGGCAGGCGCGGCCGTGGGGCGGCGCGCGGCCCGGAAGACGGGTTCGACCCCGGGGGCGGCCTCGGGCGCAGTATCGGACCCGGGCGCGTCAGGTTCTTCCAGCGTTTCAACGAAGGCCCGGCGCGTGGTCGCCCTCGGGCCAGGTTCGGGCGCCCCGGCGGTGTCCGACCAGTCCAGCTTCTCGACCTCGGTGCCGGCGTAATCGTCGGTTCCGGGATCATCCGGTT
>SBFT01000011.1 GCA_006227805.1 Paracoccaceae bacterium | reverse complement strand
GCCCGCATCGCGGGCGGCGTGCGCGCGGCGGTCGCGGGCTGGGGCATGGCGCCTTGCGCGAACCGGCCCGAGTGGTATTCGAACAGCGTCACGGCGATCCGGACACCAGCCGGGTTCGATGCCACGAGGATCGTGACCCATGCGGCGGATGTCTATGGCGTCGCCTTCGGCGTGGGCCTGGGCGAGGTCGCGGGCAAGGTGTTCCGCATCGGGCATCTGGGGATGCTGACCGATGTCCTGGCGCTGGCCGGGATCGCCACGGCGGAAATGGCGATGGCGGACCTGGGGCTTCCGGTCAAGCTGGGCTCGGGCGTGGCCGCGGCGCAGGACTTCTATCGCGCCACCCCGGCGCCCGCACAGAAGGCGGCCGCGTGATGAAGGACCTGCCCGAGATGCATATCCCGACCTATGACGACGTCCTGGCGGCGCATGAGCGGATCGCGCCCCATATCCACCGCACGCCGGTCCTGACCTCGTCCTTCCTGAACGAACTGACGGGCGCGCAGCTGTTCTTCAAGTGCGAGAACTTCCAGAAGGCGGGCGCCTTCAAGGTGCGGGGCGCCTCGAACGCGGTCTTCGGGCTGTCGGATGCGGATGCGGCGCGGGGCGTCGCCACCCATTCCAGCGGCAACCACGCGCTGTCGCTGTCCTATGCCGCCGGTCGGCGGGGCATTCCCTGCCATGTGGTGATGCCGCGGACGGCCCCGGAAGCCAAGAAGGCCGCCGTGCGCGGCTATGGCGGGATCATCACCGAATGCGAGCCCTCGACCAGCAGTCGCGAGGCGGTCTTCGCCGAGGTGCAGGCGCGGACGGGCGCCGAATTCGTCCATCCCTACAACGATCCGCGCGTGATCGCCGGGCAAGGCACCTGCAGCCGCGAGTTCATGGAGCAGACCGGCGGCGTCGACATCATGGTGGCACCCATCGGCGGCGGCGGCATGATCTCGGGCACCTGCTTGACCCTGTCGCATATCGCGCCCGAGGTGCAGATCATCGCGGCGGAACCGGAACAGGCCGACGACGCCTTCCGCAGCTTCAAGGCGGGGCACATCATCGCCGACGACGCGCCCGAGACCGTCGCCGACGGGCTGAAGGTGCCGCTGAAGGAGCTGACCTGGCATTTCGTCAAGACCCACGTCACCGACATCCTGACCGCTAGCGAAGAGGAGATCATCGACGCGATGAAGCTGACCTGGGCGCGGATGAAGATCGTGATGGAGCCCAGCTGCGCGGTGCCGCTGGCCACCATCCTGAAGAACCGCGAGCGGTTCGCGGGCAAGCGCGTGGGCGTGATCATCACCGGCGGCAATGTCGACCTGGACAAGCTGCCCTGGTTCAAGGGCTGAACACGGGATCGGGACGGGTGCCTGGCACCCTCCCTCCAAACGGGAGCGAGACGATGAAGGACGGTATGCAGTTCGACGAATACGAAGTGGGCTATGACATTCCGGCCAAGCCCGGCATGGGCGAGGCCGAAATCCAGACGCCCTGCCTGGTGCTGGACCTGGATGCGCTGGAACGCAACATCCGGAAGATGGGCGATTACGCCCGCGCCCACGGGATGCGCCACCGGGTGCACGGCAAGATGCACAAGTCTGTCGACGTGGCGAAACTCCAGGAAAGCCTGGGCGGCGCCTGCGGCGTCTGCTGCCAGAAGGTCTCGGAGGCCGAGGTCTTCGCTCGTGGCGGCATCCGCGATGTGCTGGTGTCGAACCAGGTGCGCGATCCGGCCAAGATCGACCGGCTGGCGCGGCTGCCGAAACTGGGCGCGCGCACGATCTGCTGCGTGGATGACCTGGCCAACGTGGCCGACCTGTCGGCGGCGGCGGTGAAGCATGGCACGCAGATCGAATGCCTGGTCGAGATCGACTGCGGCGCGGGCCGCTGCGGTGTCACGACGACGCCTGCCGTGGTCGAGATCGCCCGCGCGATCGACGCGGCACCGGGGCTGAAATTCGCAGGTATCCAGGCCTATCAGGGCGCGATGCAGCACATGGACAATTACGAGGACCGCAAGGCCAAGATCGACATCGCGGTGGCGATGGTGAAGGACGCCGTGGACACGCTGAAGGCCGAGGGGCTGGAGTGTGACATCGTCGGCGGCGGCGGCACCGGGTCCTACTATTTCGAGTCGACCAGCGGCGTCTACAACGAGCTTCAGTGCGGCTCCTACGCCTTCATGGATGCCGATTACGGCCGCATCCTGGACAAGGACGGAAACCGCATCGACCAGAGCGAATGGGAGAACGCGCTGTTCATCCTGACGAGCGTGATGAGCCACGCCAAGGCGGACAAGGCGATCGTCGATGCGGGCCTGAAGGCGCAGTCGGTGGACAGCGGCCTGCCGGTGATCTTCGGACGGACGGACGTGCAGTATGTCAAGTGCTCGGACGAGCATGGGGTGGTGATGGACCCGAAGGGCGTGCTGAAGGTCAATGACAAGCTGAAGCTGGTGCCCGGCCACTGCGATCCCACCTGCAACGTGCATGACTGGTATGTCGGCCTGCGCGGCGGCGTGGTCGAGGTGGTCTGGCCCGTATCCGCACGCGGCAAGGCCTATTGAGTTTCGGACCGGCTGCGCCGGTCCGACCGATGCGGGGGGTTTCACCCCCCGCACCCCCCGAGCGTATTGTTGACCAGAAAGAGGCAGGGGCGCGGCCTCTGCCGAGGAGAAGACCGATGTGGATCGTCCCTGAACGCGAGATCGCCGGGCTGATGACGCGCGAGGCCGCGTTCGACGCGGTCGAGAAGGTCTTCGCCGCGATGGCGGCGGGGGATGCCTGGAACTTTCCCGTCGTGCGCGAGGCGATCGGACATGCGGATGCGCTCTATGGCTTCAAGGGCGGGTTCGACCGGGCGGGGCAGGTGCTGGGGCTGAAGGCCGGGGGC
>SBFT01000259.1 GCA_006227805.1 Paracoccaceae bacterium | reverse complement strand
GATCGGTCGAATAGACCGCCGTCAGCCGGTCGAGACCGCCCTGCGCGCGTTTCAGGATCTCGGCATCCGAGAGCGAGTCCAGCAGCGCGTGGCCGCGCATCCGCCGGGTGGCGAAATAGCTGCAGTAGAAGTTGTCGTAGTGGTCGAGGACGAAGCGTTGCCAGTCGTCATCGCCGCCGAAGAAGTAGTCGTCCGCGGACCTGTCGAGGATCATCCGCTTGCCCAGGTTCTGCGGCAGATCCAGCGTGGCGCGGTCCATCGCGCGGGCTTCCCTCAGCAGATAGAAGTAGAACGAGGCGATCCGTTCGCGCGGGTCGCGCAGGACCGAGAAGACAAAGCTGTGGCGTGGCAGAAGATCGAGGCCGATCCAGTCGATATGGCCTGAATAGAGCCTGTATCCTGTCGGCATCTGCGCGGTTTCCGCAGCCTGGGTGTGAACCCGCACCGGCGAGACGAAGGCGGGTCCGCCGACCAGCCGCACCAGTTCGCTGTGGATGGTCTGACCGGCGGTCTTGGGCACATGGAGGAAGACGACAGGTTTCATTCGTTGCCTTTCGACAGATCGACGATGCTGGGTTCGAAGGGCGGTTCGTCCTGCATCTTCAGGACGCCGACCGCGAAATCATGCGGTCTGGCCGGGTCGAGATGCGCCAGTTGCCAGGGCGCAAAGCGCCACCAGCGCGAGCGCAGCATGGGCGAGATGAGCGCAGGCGGCAGGCGGTACTTGCGGATCGTCGCGGGGTTGCCTGCGACCATGCAATAGGCGGGAACGTCCCGGACGACCACGGCTTCGGCCGCGATGATCGCGCCGTCCCCGATCGTGACACCTGCGCGGATATGGGCGCCGTGGCCGATCCAGACATCGTTGCCGATGCGGGTGATCTCGACCCTGGTGCCGGGCTCCGACGGGGCGGGTTCGTGGGCGTGGAACTCCTGCGCGCCGTGGAAGTTGCCGCCAAGCTCGAAGACCTTGCCTCTCAGGTAGAAGGCCGGGCTGGTCGAGGCCCAGGTCAGCGGGTGATTCTGCCGTCCGATCTGGACGTTTTCGCCGAACGAGCAATAGCGCCCGATGCGCGCGGCGAAGCAGTAACCGGAAACCTGGTACGAGAACGCCCCCAGTTCCAGCGAATGTTCGTAAGCGGTCCATTTGAGGCTGCTGGGCGCCTCGATCCGGGTTTGCCGGGGCAGGGCGATCGCGCGGGCAGTGCCGCGGGGCAGAACCTCGACCCCACGATCCTGAAGGCCTGCGATGGCGACGGAAACCTTGCTCATGCGCGCACCTTCCGGGGCTGCGCGAGCAGGTTTGCCAGGATCATGTCGATGTCGAAGCGGCCATCGATCAGGGGCAGGGTGCCGCCGAGACCTGTCCGGGCGGCGACGGCGGCGACGGTGTCGCCCTGCGCGCCCAGATCGAAGGACCAGACCGGCAGACCCGTCGCCACGGCCTCGTGCGTGGTGAACGAGAAGGTTTCCGGCCAGATCGAGGGGATCAGCCAGCACGAGATGCCGTATTTCCGGACAAGCGCGGGCAGGTCCTCGACCCGATAGGCGCCGTGCACATGGGCCGATCCCGCCAGTTCGTAGGCCGGATCGACGTCGCCGATCACGACCAGGCGCGCGGCACGGCTGCGCGACAGCGCGGCCGACAGGTCCCGCAGGACGCCCGCGCCCTTCTGGTGTCCGATGTTGCCCAGAACGCCGATCACCGGTTGGGCCTGCCAGCGCGCGGCGACGGGAATGCGCGGAACGTCGGTGATCAGGCGATGCGGCGTGACGGCGATCCTGGTGCGCACCCCCGGATAGGCCCGGGCCACGAGATGCCGGCTGTTGTCCGAAAAGACGGTGATCGCGTCGGCGCGGGTCATCAGCCGTCCCCAGGCAGCACGCCAGTCGGCGAGGTCGGCCACCTGGCCATCGGGCCGCAGGATGCGATGCGCGGGGTCGGGGTCATCCAGCGAGGGCAGGCCATGATAGATGCCGTCCCGTCCCAGCAACGTGTAGGAGGGGCTGAGGGGAAAGAAATCATGGACCAGAACCTCGACCCGGTCACCCGCCCCGGCGGCGAGATTGCACAGGATATCCGGCAGGGCGATCGGATCGGGGTCACCGACCCCGCAGGAATAGACGATCCTGCGACCCTTCAGCAGGCCCAGCAGCCGCCGGACAAAGGCGATCCCGTCGGTATCGCCCATGGATATCCCGACAGGGCTGTGCAGTTCGACCCGGAACCGGGCCTGTCCCCCGACGCGCAGGATCACCGCGGCGCCGATCCGGTCCAGATCGCCCTGAACGCGACGCTGAAGGTCCATCTCGGCCCCGCCGCCCAGAGAATGCGCCAGGTAGACGGGCAGCGCCCCGCGCGCCGCCTGTGCGGCCCAGGCGAAGGCCAGCGCCAGGCGCGGCGTCGCCAGAGGATCGTCGCGAATGAAGTCCAGAACCGCGTCGTTGTAGCCGGGATAGCGCCGGGAGATGGTCTTGTTGTTCTGCCTCACCAGGCGCATCTTTTCGGCGTCGCCGAAGGATCGGCCGCCGCGATGCTCGACAAAGAGACCCGCCAGACCCAGGTGCCGACCACCGAGGGCCGCGACGCGCTGACACCAGTCGACCTCCTCGCCGTAGCCGCGGCCGAAACCGGTATCGAAGCGGTCTGCCCGGCGCAGGAAGTCGATGTTCATGGCCATGCAGAAACCGACGCCGGTGGGCGCATCGGCCAGGTCCGCGCCGGAACAGAAGCGCTGCGCCACGCGGTCGATGGCGTCGGCCAGTCCCGGCGCAAGATCGAGGCGGTTGCAGATCGCGGGGGCGGTGAAGATCTCGGCGTCGTTCGACATGGGCGTGACGGTGGCGACGTTCTGATGTTCGAGGATCGGGCGAATCAGGCGCGACGCCCATCCCCGCGGCACGAAGGCGTCCGAATTCAGCAGCACTACGTGCTGCCCCAGGGGAATCGCACGGGCGAAGGCGCTGTTGACCGACCGGATGAAGCCCTGGTTCGTCTCGTTCTCGATCAGGGTGACGCGGGCGCGTTCGCCTTCGGGCAATCCCCCGATCCAGGCCCGCAGCCAGGGCCGGACCGCGCGGTCGGGCGAGGCATCCTCGACGATGATCAGGTGCCAGGGAAGATCGGTGTGGCGCTGAACGCGGTCCAGCACGTCCGGCAGCAGGTCGAAGGCGTTGTAGACCGGCAGGATGATGGTGATGCCGTTCTGCCGCAGGCTTGCGGGGGGCGGCGGCACGGGCCCCGCGTCATCCTGGAAGAGATGCGCGTTGAGGTGCCTTGCCTGGGGGATGGTGGACAGGCCCAGGACGGACTTGATCCGCGCGACCGCAGCCGGATCGCGACGCAGTTGCCATCGCATCGCGGCGGGCAGGGCCCGCAGGCAGCCGGCGGCGAAGGGCAGGACCAGACGCCTGCGCAGTCTGCGCGCGGATCGTTCATCCGGAACCGGCAAGGGAAATACGTAATGCGCGCCGCCATGATCGGCCCAGAAGTGCAGGCGCGGGGCCACAGCGGAAACCGAGACCGAGAAGCCCGGCGTCTTCACGAATCCCTGGCCCAGGGCGCGGATCACGTCGTCGCGCACCAGGTCGGGGGCTTTCGACACGGCCTCGTCGCCGCCGCCGAGGCCGATCCGTCCCGACAAGGCCCAGCCGGTCACGATGTAGCGCGCCCCGGCGACCTCGATCCTGTCGAGATGTCCGAAGACGGCCCCATCCGTGTCGATCAGCGAAAATCCGGGAAAGGACATGCGACCATGCCGTGCGGCATATCGGTCGAACAGGCGGACCAATCTCTGGAACAAGTGCAATCTCCCATTCTGGGGTCGGCTTGACCATCAGTCGCGCATTTCGGGTTAAATTTTCGTCTACATCTTCGGGTTTTCCCGGGCCAAGATGACACCGCGCGACCTGTCCGACTTTGCGAGAGGCACATCCCCTGACCCGACCGGCCCCCGCACGCCTTCTGGACCTGACCCGGCTGATCCGGCGCGCCGGGCGTCGTCCGACGGGCATCGACCGCGTCGAACTGGCCTATCTGACGCGCCTGCTGGCCGGGGATGCGCCCCTGTTCGGGCTGGTGCGGTCTTCGCTGGGCTTCGTCCTGCTGGACCGGGACGGCCTCGGGCCGGTGGCGGAACGTCTGCGCGGAGCGGCCGAGTGGGGCGCGGCCGATCTGTTGTCCTGGTCCGCGCGCAAAAGCGGCCAGGCGGTGCAACGGGCCGAAAGCGACCTGCGCCGCCTGGCACGGGCGCGGTGCCTTCCGAACCGCCTGGGCGCGATGCTGGCCCGGCATCTGCCCCGCGGCACGGTCTATCTGAACGTGGGCCACACCAACCTGAACGAACGCGTGATGTGGGCGGTGCGGCGCGACATGGGCGGGCGCGTGGTGGTGATGGTGCATGACATGATCCCGCTGGATTTTCCCGATCTGCAAAGGCCCGGTACGGTCCAGACCTTCCGCAACCGGATGCGCGTCGTGGCGCTTCATGCCGATGTGATCCTGTGCAATTCCCGCCATACCGCCGCGCGGGCCCGGCATCACCTGGCGCAATGGGGTCCGGTGCCGACCTGCGTGACGGCGCCCCTCGGCGTGGGTCTGCCCGCCGGGGACGCGCGCGGCCTTCCGCCGGGCCTTCCGCCGGATGTGCCCTATTTCCTGGCGCTGGGCACGATCGAGCCGCGCAAGAACCACGCCCTGCTGCTGGATGTCTGGGAGGATTGGGGGCCGGATGCGCCGCCCCTGGTGATCTGCGGCAGCCGGGGCTGGCTGAACGAAGACGTGTTCCGCCGCCTCGACGCCCTGCCGCCGGGATCGCCCGTGCGCGAGGTCGCGGGCCTCGATGACGCTGCGGTCGCGGCGTTGCTGGCGGGGGCGGCGGCGCTGCTGATGCCCAGCAAGGCCGAGGGGTTCGGCCTGCCGCCGGTCGAGGCGGCGGCGCTGGGCACGCCTGTCATCTGCTCGGATCTGCCGGTTTTTCGCGAGATTTTAGGCAATATTCCCGTTTACGTGGAAGAAAGTGACCGATATTTATGGAAAAAAGCGATAGAGAGCCTTTTGAAGGGCCAAGAAGCCGAGCAGGCGCGCATTCGGACGCAAGGTTATGTTCCGCCCAGGTGGGACGATCATTTCGACCTGGTGCTGCCGTTGTGCTGACGTGGGCGGGCCTGACGACGGCTTGAAATAGGTAAGGGCAAGGGTCTTGGGCGTCTGGCAATCCTATCGCCTTCGGCTGCAACGCAAGAGGTGGCGCCTGCGCGCCATCCGCAAGAGGCGTGAGTTGCGCAGCGTCGTGGACCGCACCGCGCAGATCAGGCCCGGGGACATCCTGCTGTTCTCGACCCAGCGCAACGAACATGTCCGCCTGCCGTATTTCCTCGACTATTACCGGCGTCTGGGCGTCAACCACTTCCTGTTCGTGGACAACGACAGCACTGACGGCGCCTATGATTATCTTGCCGACCAGCCCGACGTGTCGCTCTGGCACACGGCCGCCAGCTACAAGCGCGCGCGCTATGGCGTCGACTGGCTGAACTGGCTGCAGATGCGTCATGGCCACGGGCATTGGTGCCTGGTCGTCGATCCGGACGAATTCTTCGTCTACCCCTTCTGCGACACCCGCCCCCTGCGCGCGCTGACCGACTGGCTGGACGCGTCCTCGATCAAGTCGTTCTCGGCGATGCTTCTGGACATGTATCCCAAGGGCCGGATCGACCAGCAGCCCTACCGCGCGGGCCAGGACCCGCTGGAGATCGCCTGCTGGTTCGACAGCGGAAACTATTCGCTGAAGCGCAACAAGCGCTATGGCAACCTGTGGATCCAGGGCGGGCCGCGCGCCCGCGTCTTCTTCGCCGACCGGCCCGAACTGGCGCCGGCGCTGAACAAGATCCCTCTGGTCAAGTGGGACAAGAAGTATGTCTATACCAGTTCGACCCACATGCTGCTGCCGCGCGGGCTGAACCTGGTCTATGACGAATGGGGCGGCGAGAAGGCCAGCGGCATCCTTCTGCACGCCAAGTTCCTCGACACCTTCACCGAGAAGGCGAGGGAGGAACTGGACCGCCGCCAGCATTACTCGGCCTCGGTCGAATACAGGGCCTATGCCGAGCGATTGACGCAGAACCCCGAGCTCTGGTGCAAGTGGAGCGAGAAATACATCAACTGGCGCCAGCTCGAGATCCTGGGCCTGATGTCCAAGGGGAACTGGGCGTGACCGTCGGCATCGTCATGCTGGTCCATACCGCGCTGAACCGTGCGGAACAGGTCGCCCGGCACTGGACGGCGGCGGGCTGTCCGGTGGTGATCCACGTGGACGCCCATGTCCCGCGCGATGCGCACCGGGCCTTCCTCGACCGGCTGTCCGACGATCCCATGGTGCGCTTCTCGCGACGGCATGTCTGCGAATGGGGCACCTGGGGCCTGGTTGCGGCCACGCAGGATGCGGCCGGGCTGCTGCTGGATACCTTCGCCGATGTCACCCATGTCTACCTGACTTCGGGCGCCTGCCTGCCCTTGCGGCCCGTCGACGAGCTGATCGGCTATCTCAGGGCCAGCCCGCGCACCGATTTCATCGAAAGCGCGACCATCTCGGACGTGCCCTGGACGATGGGTGGCCTCGACGAGGAACGCTTCACCCTGCGCTTTCCCTTCTCGTGGAAGCGGCAGCGGCCGCTTTTCGATCTTGCGGTCGACATCCAGAGGCGGCTCAAGCTCCGGCGGCGCGCCCCTGCGGGCCTTGTGCCGCACATGGGCAGCCAATGGTGGTGCCTGACGCGCCAGACCCTTTCGGCGATCCTGCAGGACCCCGAGCGCCCGCGCTACGACCGCTATTTCCGCAGCGTCTGGATTCCCGACGAAAGCTATTTCCAGACGCTGGTGCGGCTCTATTCCAGCAACATCGAAAGCCGGTCGCTGACGCTGTCCAAGTTCGATTTCCAGGGCAAGCCGCATATCTTCTACGACGACCACCTGCAGCTTCTGCGGCGGTCGGATTGCTTTGTCGCGCGCAAGATCTGGCCGCACGCCGACAGGCTCTATGACGCGTTCCTGGGCGAAACCGGCGCCGCTGCGCGGCAGACCGAACCCAGTCCCGCCAAGATCGACCGGATCTTCGCGCGCGCGGTCGAGCGGCGCACGCGGGGGCGGCCGGGTCTCTACATGCACAGCCGGTTTCCGAACCAGGATTGGGAGAACGGCGTCACCTCGGGTCCCTATTCGGTGTTCCAGGGCTTTTCCGACCTGTTCGAGGATTTCGAGACCTGGTTGTCCAAGGCGACCGGCGCGCGGGTGCACGGGCATCTGTTCGGGCCCGACAGGGTCGAATTCGCGGGCGGCCAGACCCTGGTGAACGGCTGTCTCAGCGACAGCGTGGCCCGTCGCGACTATGACCCGAAGGCCTTCCTGACCAGCCTGATCTGGAACACCAGGGGCGAGAGGCAGTGCTTTCAGTACGGACCGGCCGACAACCAGACCATCGCCTGGATGATGGCGCGGGATACCAATGCCCAGATCTCGGTCATCTCGGGCGCCTGGGCGGTGCCCCTGTTCCGGTCCAACCGCAATTTCGCCGACCTGCGCGCCGAGGCGGCCCGGTTGCAGCGGATCGAACACAAGCATCTGGATATCCTGCGATCGGCCCATGCGCGGGCGCGGATCCGGATCTGGACGATGGCCGAGTTCGTGGAAAGTCCGATGGAGCCCTTGCAGACGCTGCTCGATGAAATCGGATCGGTGCGCAACGCACGGCTGGCCGAGGCGCCGCGCATGGTGAACCTGGAAGGCTTCGGCCAGTTCCTGCAGAACCTCAAGAACCAGGGGATGCATCCCTACCTGATGGGCGACTTCCCGGTCGATCCCGTGCCCGTGAACCAGACGTCGCAACCGCGCAAGCCCTACCTGGTGCGGTGATGGGCCGACCCTTCGACTACTTCGTGGTCTTCGCGGAAATGCGGACCGGGTCGAACTTCCTGGAGACGAACCTGAACGCGCTCGAGGGCGTCACCTGCCATGGCGAGGCGTTCAATCCCCATTTCATCGGCTATCCGAAGAAAGACAGCCTTCTCGGCCTGACCCAGGCGCAGCGCGACGCCGATCCGATGGCCCTTCTGGCCCGGATCGCGGATCAGCCGGGCGAACTGGCGGGCTTCCGGTTCTTCCATGATCATGACCCGCGCGTGCTGGACCCGATCCTCGACGATCCGCGCTGCGCCAAGATCGTGCTGACGCGCAATCCCCTCGACAGTTACGTGTCCTGGAAGATCGCGCAGGCGACGGGCCAGTGGAAGCTGACCAAC
>SBFT01000316.1 GCA_006227805.1 Paracoccaceae bacterium | reverse complement strand
GATCGACGCCGCCGCGATCGCCCCCACCGTCACCTGGGGCACCAGCCCCGAACAGGCGCTGCCCATCACCGCCGCCATCCCCACCGCCGATACCGACCAGATCGCCGACGCGCTGGCCTATATGGGCCTGACGCCGGGCCAGCCGCTGGACGGGCTGCCCGTCGATCAGGTCTTCATCGGGTCCTGCACCAATGCAAGGATCGAGGACCTGCGCGCCGCCGCCGCCGTCCTGCGCGGGCGCAAGGCGCGCGTGCCGGGCCTCGTCTCGCCCGGCTCCGAGGCGGTGCGCCGACAGGCCGAGGACGAGGGCCTCGCCCGGGTCTTCACGGAAGCGGGCCTCGACTGGGTGGCATCCGGTTGCTCGATGTGCGTGGGCATGAACGGCGACATCGTCGCGCCGGGCAAGCGCTGCGCGTCGACCACCAACCGCAACTTCAAGGGCCGCCAGGGCCCCGGCGCGCGCACGCACCTGATGTCGCCCGCCATGGTCGCCGCCGCCGCTGTGACGGGCGCGCTGACCGACGTGCGCAAGCTGATGGAGGGGCGTGCATGACCAAAGCCTTTCCGCCCGTGACCGGCACACCCGCGCGCCTGCCCCTCGACAATGTCGACACCGACCAGCTGATCCCCGCGCGCTTCATGTCGCGGCCCCGCGCGGAAGGCTATGGCCGCTTCCTGCTGCATGACCTGAAGGCCGACACGCCCGCCGCCGACCTGCCGCAGGGTGCGCGCATCCTGATCGCGGGACGCAACTTCGGCAGCGGCTCCTCGCGCGAGGCGGCGGTCTACGCGCTGGTCGATTTCGGCATCCGCGCCGTCCTCGCCCCCTCCTTCGGCGACATCTTCGCAGGCAACGCGGTGAACAACGGCCTCCTGCCTGCCCGCGTCGAGGCGGATGCGCTGGCCGCCATCGAAGGCGAGGTCACCGTCGACCTGCAAACCTGCACGATCCGCCACGCCGGCGGCGAGACCCCCTTCCAGGTCGATCCCGTCTGGCGCGAGAAGCTGCTGAACGGCTGGGACGACATCGACCTCACCGCCTCCCGCGCAGGCGAGATCGCCGCCTACAAGGCGCGCCGCCTCAGCGATGCGCCCTGGAGCCTGCCGGGAAAAGACTGACACCGGGTCTTGACCTTCCAGTGACTGGAACCCTTATCTAGGGGAGCAAGACCCGACCCGAAAGGCTTGCCCCATGACCACCCGGACGATCACCCTCACCCTCGACGGCCTGAACTGCGCCTCCTGCGTGGCGCGCGCCGAAAAGGCGCTGATGGCCGTGCCGGGGGTGGACAGCGCCCACGTCAACCTGGCCAGCGCCAGGGCGCAGGTGACCGGCGACGGCGTCGCGACCGCCGCCCTGGTCGAGGCGCTCGCCGCCGCGAGATACCCGGCCCGGGTCGAGACCGACCGGATCGAGATCGCGAAGATGACCTGCGCCTCCTGCGTGGGCCGGGTGGAACGGACGCTGGCCGCGCAGCCGGGCATCGTCTCGGCGCATGTGAACCTGGCGACGGGTCAGGCGCAGATCGAACACCTGGAAGGGCCGCAGGCGCTGGACGACGCCATCGCCGCCGTCACCGCCGCCGGATATCCCGCGCGCCGGATCGAACCCGCCGCCCCCGCCACCGATCCGTCCGACCGCCGCGACGAGGAAGCCCAGGGCCTGCGCCGCGCCGCGATCCTGGCCGCGCTGCTGACCCTTCCGGTCTTCGTGCTGGAGATGGGCAGCCACATGATCCCCGCCTTCCATCACTGGGTCATGGCGACGATCGGGATGGAGACCAGCCGCCTGATCCAGTTCGCCCTGACCACCGCCGTTCTGGCGGGCCCTGGGCGGCAGTTCCTGACCCAGGGCTTCCCCGCGCTGATGAAGGGCGCGCCCGACATGAACTCGCTGGTCGCCATCGGCACCGGCGCCGCCTGGGTCTTCTCGACCCTGTCGACCTTCGCGCCGGGGCTTCTGCCCGCGGGCACCCAGGCCGTCTATTTCGAGGCCGCCGCCGTCATCGTCACGCTGATCCTCTTTGGCCGGATGCTGGAAGCCCGCGCCAAGGGCCGCGCCGGATCGGCCATCGCGCGGCTGATCCGACTGGCACCGAAGACCGCCCATGTCATGACCGACAAGGGCCCGCAGGAACGCGCCGTCGAGGACATCCGCGTGGGCGATCTGGTGCTGACCCGCCCGGGCGAACGCATCGCGGTCGATGGCGTCGTGACCGAAGGCAGCAGCTTCGTCGATGAAAGCATGATCACGGGCGAACCCGTCCCGGTGCGGAAGACCGAAGGCGACCGCGTCGTGGGCGCCACCGTCAACGGCGCGGGCGCGCTGACCTTCCGCGCGACGCAGGTGGGCCGTGATACGATGCTGGCCCAGATCATCCGCATGGTCGAGGACGCCCAGGGCGCCCGCCTGCCGGTGCAGGACCTGGTGAACCGCGTCACCGCCTGGTTCGTGCCCGCGGTCCTGGCCATCGCCGCACTGACCGTGGGGGCCTGGCTGATCTTCGGCCCCGATCCGGCGCTGGGCCTCGCACTCGTTTCGGGCGTCGCGGTCCTGATCATCGCCTGCCCCTGCGCGATGGGGCTGGCAACGCCGACCTCGATCATGGTGGGCACGGGCCGCGCGGCGGAACTCGGCGTTCTCTTCGCCCGGGGCGAGGCCTTGCAGACGCTGTCCGACGTGGGCGTGATCGCCGTCGACAAGACCGGCACCCTGACCAGGGGCCAGCCCGAACTGGTGCGCTTCGACGTGGTCGAGGGTGTCGACCGCGACGCCACGCTGGCCCGGGTCGCGGCGGTCGAGGCGCTGTCCGAACACCCGATCGCCGCCGCGATCACCCGCGCCGCGCGCCACAAGGGCCTGTCCCTGCCGGGGGTCGCGGAGTTCGCCTCGCTCACGGGGATGGGCGTGCAGGCCAGGGTCGAAGGGGCGACCGTCCTGATCGGCGCCGACCGCCTGATGCGCCGGGAAGGCGTGGACATCGCGCCCCTGTCCCGGGCCGCAGGCCAGATCGCCGAACGCGGACAGACACCCATGTTCGCCGCCATCGACGGCCGCCTCGCCGCCGTGATCGGCGTCGCCGATCCGGTCAAGCCCGGCACGAGCGAGGCCATCGCCGCCCTCCACGAAATGGGCCTGCGCGTCGCCATGATCACCGGCGACAACCGGGTGACGGCCGAGGCCATCGCCCGCGATCTCGGCATCGACGAGGTGGTGGCCGAAGTCCTGCCGAAAGGCAAGGTCGAGGCGGTGGAGGCCCTGCGCGCAGGCGGCGCCCGCGTCGCCTTCGTGGGCGACGGGATCAACGACGCGCCCGCGCTGGCGGCCGCGGATGCGGGCATCGCCATGGGCACCGGCACAGATATAGCCATCGACGCCGCCGACGTGGTGCTGATGTCGGGCGATCTGCGCGGCGTCGTGCGCGCCATCCATGTCAGCCGCCGGACCCTGTCGAACATCCGCCAGAACCTGGTCTGGGCCTTCGGCTACAACACCGCCCTGATCCCGGTCGCGGCCGGCGCGCTCTACCCCGCCTTCGGCTGGCAACTCTCGCCCGCGCTGGCGGCGGGGGCGATGGCCCTGTCCTCGGTCGCCGTCGTCACCAATGCGCTGCGCCTGCGCCGGATCCGGCCTGACGCGCACCTCGCCCGGGCCGAGGCCGATCCCGGGGCCGTGCCGCAACCCGCCGAGTGAGGAGCCCCGACCCCATGAACATCGGAGACGTCGCCACCCGCGCCGGCCTGCCCGCCAAGACCATCCGCTATTACGAGGATATCGGCCTGATCCGCCCCCTGCGCGACCAGAACGGCTATCGCGCCTTCCGCGAGGCCGACGTGCACAAGCTGGTCTTCCTGGGCCGGGCGCGGGCCCTCGGCTTTTCGATCGACGAATGCCGGGCGCTCCTCGCCTTGTGGGAGGACCGCGACCGCGCCAGCGCGGACGTGCGCCGCATCGCCACCGATCACCTGGCCCAGATCGAAGCCAAGATCGCCGATCTTCAGGACATGCGCGACACGCTCGGGACGCTGGTGCGCAAATGCGCGGGCGATGACCGGCCCGATTGCCCGATCCTCAAATCCCTCGCCGCCCCCGATCAGTGAGGCCTGGCGGAGTTGCGCAGGATCTCCTCGACCGCGTCGATGGCGCGTTCCACATCCTCGGGATCGCGGGACGGCACGGCATAGGCGCCGCTCACCCAGCGGCCAAGGTCCACGTCGGCGCAGCGGCGCGAACAGAAGGGGCGGAAGTCGCGAACGGTTTCGCGCTTGCAGATGGGGCAGGTCATCGCGGAACCCCCTCCAGGGCTTCCGCAAGCGGCAGGCGCGCGCGCTTGCGCTGAAGTTCGTAATTCCCCAGCGGTGTCCATCCCGCCAGCACCGTCTCGATCTCGTCGGCACGGAAGGCGGCGCGCAGGCTGTCCTCGAACACCCGGCGGTCCTTCTTGGGCATGGGGGCCAGGTCGATCAGCACCTGCCCGCCCAGACCCCTCACCCGGAGCGCGCGCGGCAGCGCCCGCGCGGCGGCGATGTTGGCCTTCAGCCCCGCCGCGTGCGAGCCGTCCCCACCCGTGTTCACATCCACCGCGATCAGCGCGCGCGTGGGTTCGACGAACATCGTGGCCTCGACGCCCAGGGCCACGCGCGGCCCCCGCGCGGCGGCAATGGCCTCGGCAACGCCGGTGCGTGCGAAGGCGCCCTTGCCTTGCTCGATATCCGCCGGCTGGGACCAATCGCGCCAGGCCAGCGCCCAGGGGTCGTCGCCTTCGACCAGCATTTCGGGAAGCTGCGCCCGGTCGGCCATGACCTGGGTCGCCAGGTCGCGCATCTGGGCGATGTCATGGGCGATCTCGTCCTCGTCCGCCCCGGCGCAGGCCGAACGCAGGATCAGGCCGAAGGGGCTGTCGCCCATCGCCCCGCGCGCGAGGAGGTCCAGCGCGTCCCGGGTATCCTCGTCGCGGATGCGCCGCGACAGGTTCAGCCCCGGGGCGTCCGGCGTGACGATGGCGTAGCGGCTCTTGAACAGAAGGCGCGTGGTGACGGGGATCGCCTTGCCCGGCTCGGCATAGCCCGCAACCTGCACCGTCAGCACGTCGCCAGGCGCGATCCCCTTGGCCTGGCGCAGGAAGGCCATGCCCTCGGGCGTCTTCAGGAAGATCCCGCCCTGCCCCTTCACGGGCCTGTCGGCGACGGCGCGATAGATCGTGCCGGGCGCGGGCGCGGCCCCTTCGACCAGCAGATCGTCCAGCTGCCCGTCCACCATCAGCGCGGCGGCCTTGGCGTCGCCCAGGTGATCCAGAACGATCTGGCGTCCCTTCATGTCCTGTCCTTCCAGATCGGATGGCCCGCCGCCTGCAACAGCTGGGCGGTCTCGGCCACCGGCAGGCCCACGATGGCGGTGAAGCTGCCGGAAATCCAGGGGATCAGCGCACCCGCCGGTCCCTGGATGCCATAGCCGCCCGCCTTGCCCTGCCAGTCGCCGGTGGAAAGGTAGCCGTTCACCTCGTCGTCCGACAGCCGCTTCATCCTCACGACGCTTTCGACGACCTTCTCCCAGGTTCGCCCGCCCCTGCGCACCGCGACCGCCGTGATCACGCGATGCCGCCGCCCGGACAGCGCCTGCAGGAACCCGGCCGCCTCGCCCGCGTCGGCGGGCTTGCCCAGGATGCGCCGGCCAAGCGCCACGGTGGTATCGGCGCAGAGCACGATGTCCTCCGGCCCTGCCGCGACCGCCTGCACCTTCTCGCGCGCCATGCGCGCGCAATAGGGGCGCGGCAATTCCCGCGGGCGCGGCGTCTCGTCGATGTCGGCGGGGCGGATGGCGTCGGGCACGACCCCGATCTGCGCCAGCAATTCCCTGCGGCGCGGACTTGCTGACCCGAGAATCAGCAAGCTTACTTGAAACGGTAGTTGATCCGACCCTTGGTCAGATCATAGGGGGTCATCTCGACCTGCACCTTGTCGCCGGCCAGAACGCGGATGCGGTTCTTGCGCATCTTGCCTGCCGTATGCGCGATGATTTCATGGCCGTTTTCAAGCTCGACCCGGAACGTCGCATTCGGCAGGAGTTCCTTCACGACACCGGGAAATTCGAGCATATCTTCCTTGGCCATGTGATCTCCATTGCAGTTTCGCCCGCCGAAGTTGCGGGCGCCGCACTACATGCGCGCAAAGAACCCGATTTTCAAGCGCAAAGTCAGATGGATGGCACCGTTGTGACCGAATGGATACGCGGCTCCTGCTCGGCCCAGTGGGTGCGGTTCAGGACGACGCCGTCGCGCCGGACCTCTTCGATGGCCGCGCGGTCGATCTCGGCGAAGGTCCAGCCGGGCCGCCCGATCTCGCCCGCGGCCAGCACCCCGGTTGCGGGAAATCCGCGGTCGGGCGGGCCGAAGACGCCGCCCGCGCCGGTATTGATCTCCATCGCCTCGTTCCAGCGCGCCTCGCCCACGACCGAGGACATCACGCTGACGCACTGGTTCTCGAGCGCGCGTGCCATGGCCCCGATCCGCACCCGCCAATAGCCCGCCAGCGCCTCGGTGCAGGAGGGAACCAGCAGGATCTCGGCCTCGCCGAGCGCACGCCCCAGCAGGGGAAACTCGCTGTCATAGCAGATCAGGCAGCCGATCCGGCCCAACTCGGTCTCGAACAGCTTCAGCTCTCCACCTGGCACCACGTCCCAGTCCTCGCGCTCGAAGCGGGTCATGATCTGCTTGTCCTGGTGTCCGATCAGCCCCTTCGGCCCGAACAGCCGCGCCCTGTTCACGGGACGCGGTCCTTCCCAATGTGCGGGGCCGCTGGCCGCCAGGATATGCACCCCGTATTCGGCCGCCAGTCTGGCGTGGATCGCGTCGGCCTCCGCCAGCCGGTCCGCCACCGCCCAGAGCGAGGCCTCGAGGTCCGAGGCCGCGTTCATCCCCGCCAGCGTCGCCAGTTCCATCGCGCCGTATTCCGGGAACACCAGCAGGTCCGCCCCCTGCCCGGCCGCCTCACCGACCCAGGATGACAGCTTGTCGGCGTAGTGGTCCCAGCTTTGCAGGACATCCAGGGGATAGGCGGCAGCGGCTGTTTTCATGGGTATCTCCTTCATCCCGGACCCTACCCTGACGCAGGCGCCCGGGCCAGAGGGCGGGAATGCGTATTTGGAACCAGAAAGAAGCGCGGCCCGCCTGCCTCTTTCTGGTCTAAAATACGCAAATCCGACAGCTATCCCAGATCGCGCATCCAGAATTGCAGGGGCTTGGCGGTTTCGGCCGTCTCGCCCAGGTCCTTCCAGGAGAACCGCGCGACCACTCCCGCAAGGGGCGCATAGCCGCGCCCGCGCCAGAACGCATCGAGCGGTCGGTACCCGTCGGGCCGCGCCGGGTGATCGACGGGACGGACCACCCCGCAGAAGGCCACGCGCGCAAAGCGATGGGCGCGGGCATGGTCCTCGCGCAGGTCGAAGAAACGATGCCCGATGCCCTGGCCGCGATATCCCGGCAGCAGCACCGATTCCGCGCAATAGAAGATCGTCGAGAGGTCCAGTCCCGTGCCTTCGAAGGCGGTCGCGAAATCGGCCTTGTGATCTTCCAGCGGCGACCCGGTCGCGACCCCCACAAGCCGCGCGCCGTCGAACGCCCCCACCATGACCGAGCGCGGGCTGCTCCGGTAGGGTTCGAGGTAGCGGCGTTCGTAGTCCAGGTCACCATCGTAGAGATAGGGCCAGTCCCGGAAGACCGCGATGCGCAGGCGCGCCACGTCCTCGATCGCGGCGTCGAGACCGGGGCCGGTCAGAACGCGGACGTCCGTCACGAGACCTGCGCCACCCAATCGGCCAGGTTGTAATAGGTCGTCACCCGCGCGATCTTGCCGTCGCGGATGTCGAAGAACGCGCCACCCGGCAGGCGGTATGTCTGGCCGCGCGCCGGCGGAAGGCCCGGATCGGTGTGCAGATAGGTGCCGTTCACGGTGAACTCGGCTGCCGCGCGCCGCCCGCCCTCGGCCTCGAAGATCACCATGTCGGTCAGGTGTTCGCGGTAGCAGCGGCTCATGTGCGCGCAGAATTCGCCGAAGAGCACGCGCCCCACGCGGATCTTCCCCTCGTTGACGTGGTGGGCCACGTCATCGGTCACGCAGTCCAGCATCCCGGCGGTGTCGCCCGCGTTGAATGCCTCGTAGTAGCGCCGCACAACATCCATCATACCATCTCCGTAGGTTCGCCCCATTTGTCCTTCAGCCGCGCCACGATCTGGTCGCGGGCGATGCGATAGCTTGCCAGTTTCGCCTCGCGCGTCTCGCCCAGCCCCGTGGGATCGAGGATGGG
>SBFT01000106.1 GCA_006227805.1 Paracoccaceae bacterium | reverse complement strand
CCGGTGATCGACCGGCAGTATTTCAACGCGATCTATTTCCGCGAACCGGGCGGTGTCCTGTTCGAGATCGCGACGGACCCGCCGGGCTTCACCCGGGACGAACCGCTGGAACATCTGGGCGAGGGCCTGATGCTGCCCGAGAAATACGAAGCCTATCGCGACCGGATCGAGCGCGTCCTGCCGCGCCTGAAGGTGTGACGATGAACGATGTGACAGCCGGCCCCGCGCCCGCAAGGGCGCGGTGGGGGATGGTGGCGATCCATGGCCGCGGCGCGACCGCGGCCAGCATCGCCGATCTGCCGCAGGCCCTGGGCCTGACCGATGTCGCCGTCATCGCGCCCCAGGCCGAGGGCTTTTCCTGGTGGCCGACCTCGTTCCTCGCCCCCGCGGCGCAGATGGAGCCGCATGTAATCTCCGGGCTGGCCCGCGTGGATGCGGCGGTCGAGGCCTTGCAGGCCGCCGGCCTTCCACGTCATCGCATCGCGGTGCTGGGCTTCAGCCAGGGCGGTTGCCTGGCACTGGAATACGCGGCGCGGCACGGCGCCGGGCTGGGCGCGGTCTTCGGGCTGTCGGGCGGGCTGGTGGGCACGGGGGACGCGGGTGGCGCGTCGACGCAGGCGCTCTATGGCCATGCCCCGAAGCGCTTCGACTATGATGCCGACCTGTCGGGCCTGCGCGTGGTCCTCGCTTGCCACACCGCCGACCCGCACATTCCGCTCCAGCGGGTCGAGGAAACGGCCGAGGTCATGGCGCGGCTGGGTGCGACGGTGACCAAGCACCTCGAACCCGGGCCGGGACACAACCTGACCGATGCGGGCGTCGCCGCGATCCGCGCGGTTCTGAATACCACCGACTGACCGGCGCCCGGTTTCTTGACAAGAAACCGGGCCGGAAATCTTGCAGATTTCCGGCCTCAGCCCTTGCCCTTCCAGGGCACCATGACCCGTTCGGCCCAGCGCATGAGCATGTCGATGCCGAAGCCGATCACGCCGATCAGGATGATCCCCATGATGACGATGTCGGTGTTCTGGAACTTCGACGCGACCATGATCATCATGCCCGCCCCCGCCTCGGCTGCGACCAGTTCGGCGGCCACGACCGTGCCCCAGCAGACCCCCATCGCCACACGCGCCCCGGTGAAGATGTCGGGCAAGGAATTGGGGATGATGACGTGGCGCATGATCTGCCACTTGCTGGCGCCCAGCGAATAGGCCGCGTGCACCTTCGATATCCGCACCCCCGACACGCCCGAACGCGCCGCGATCGCCATGATCCACAGCGCGGCCAGGAACAGCAGGATGATCTTGCCCGCCTCGCCGATGCCCGCCCAGATGATCACCAGCGGGATCAGCGCCAGCGGCGGCACGGGCCGCATGAATTCGACGATCGGGTCGAACCAGCCGCGGAACCAGTTCGACAACCCCATCGCATAGCCCAGCGGGATGCCGACCAGCGCGCCCAGCGCGAAGCCGACCAGGACCCGGAACAGCGACAGGCCCAGATGTTCGGCCAGCGTCGACCCGCGGAAGCCCTCGCCCGCGATCTCCATCAGGCGCGAGGCGACCGCCTCGGGCGGCGGCAGCCAGATCGGCTCCATCTGCCAGCCCTTCTCGGGCTCGAAATTCGGCGTGCCCCGGTCGGACAGCGTGACGGTGCCGTCCGCCACGCGCACGGACTGGCCGGGCGCAATCGGCTGGCCGTCGATGGCCACCACCACCGCGCCGCCGTCGCGACCGATCTCGTCGTTGCCGTCGACCCGGATCAGGCCCGACCGCCAGCGCCCGACCGCCGCGACGTCGTTCCTGGCGAAGCCGTCGCCCGGATCCACCTCGGGCAGGACGGGATCCTGGCCGATGGGGTGGACGACGACCGTGACCGTCGCGCTGTCGCGCTGGCCATCGGCTTCGACGGTGTAGTCGAACTGGGTCGTGCCCTCGAAGGGCCCCGGAGCATGAAGGAAGGACGGCAGCAGCGACGATCCCGTGAACATGCCCCACAGGAGGAAGATCGTAGCGACCGAAATGACGCTGGCCATCCGGTCGGAGACGACCGCGCTTTCGTCCCCGAAGGTCACGGTCTTGAGCGAGGTGAAGTCCCGCGGCCGGGCGCGGTGGATCAGATGTCTGACGATGTAGAACGAACCCGCGAAGATCGCGGCATAGATCAGGAAGATGATCATTGCGCCACCTCGGTCCGGCCCATGATCTCTTCTTCCATGTCCCAGATCATCGCCAGGATCTCTTCCCGGGTCCGCGCGAAATCGGGGTGCTTCTTGACCTCTCGCAGGTCGTTGTTCACGCCCATCTCGGCGAAGGGAAGGCGGTATTCCTTGTGGATGCGGCCCGGTCGCGGCGCCATCACGATGAGGCGTTCGCCCAGCAGCAGCGCCTCTTCGACCGAGTGGGTGATCAGGATGATCGTCTTGGCCGTCTCCTTCCAGAGCTTCAGGACAAGGCCCTGCATCTTCTCGCGCGTCAGCGCGTCGAGCGCGCCCAGGGGTTCGTCCATCAGGATCACGTCGGGGTCATTGGCCAGGCAGCGGGCCAGCGCCACGCGCTGCTGCATCCCGCCCGACAGCTCGTAGACCGCCTTGTCCTTGAAATCCCGCAGGCCCACGACATCGAGAAGGTGATCGACATTCGGCCCGTAATCCGACGCCTTCCGCCCGGCCATGCGCGGCCCGAAACTCACGTTGTCGCGCACGTTCATCCATTCGAACAGCGCGCCCTGCTGGAACACCATGCCGCGTTCGGCATCCGGCCCCGTCACGCGGTGGCCGTTCATGGTGATCTGGCCTTCGGTGGGCGCAAGGAACCCGGCCACGATGTTCAGAAGCGTGGTCTTGCCGCAGCCCGAGGGGCCCAGAACGCTGAGAAGCTCGCCCTCGGCCAGGTTCAGCGAAACGTCCTTCAGCGCCTGGACCGATCCGCCATTCGGAAGATCGAACCGCATCGAGAGGTTTTCGATCGCCAGTCCCGTCATGTCCCTACCTGTCGCGTCGAAGCCGGGCGGGTTCGCTCCCGCCTCGGACCGAAAGAAGGGGCGACGCGTCGCGCGCCGCCCCCCCGATCCACTGTCACATGCCGCTTGCGGCTTTCAACGGGCCGGTGTTGACGGCGTTGGCATAGCTGTCCAGCGCCGCGCCGATCGAGCCGGCCGACACGAAGACATCCGCCACGCCCTTCATGAATTCCTGCGCGCCGCCGCCCAGCCACTTGGCCGAGAGCTGGTCCTCGACCGTCGGGAACACGAAGGTCGCCAGCGTCTCGGCGGTGGCGGTCTCGTCCATGCCGGCATCCTTGGCGATCACGGGCAGCATCTCGGCGTGGTTCGCCGGATCGGCCCACATCGCGTTCGCATCGGCTGTGACCTTCAGGAAGGCCGCGACCAGATCGCCGTTCTCGGCGACGAAGGACGCAGGCGCCGAGGTGATGTCGAAGACAAGGATGCCCAGTTCCTCCTTCTCGGCGCCGGTCAGCAGGACGTTGCCATGCTCCTTGGCGCGCCGCAGCGCCCCGCCCCATCCGCAGAACATGTCCACGGCACCTTGCGCGATGGCCGCCGCGCCGTCGGGCGGCGCCATGTCGACGATGTCGAGGCTGGCCAGGTCGATGCCGAAATGGTTCATCTGCTTGAGGAACCCGTAATGCGCCGCGGTGCCCAGCGGCACGGCCACCTTCTTGCCCGCAAGATCGGCCGCGCTGGTCTTGTCGATCTCGAGCCCGCTGGCCACGACGCAGTTGTCGTTGTCCGAATAGGACACGGCCACGTCGAGGATCTGCAGGTCCTGGCCCGCGCTGGTCGCCACCACGAAGGGCGGCACGCCCTGGCTGACCGACAGGTGCACGTCTCCGCTGGCCATCGCCGCACTCATCGCGGTGCCGGTGTCGAAGCTGACCCAGTTGATCTTGACGCCCATGGCCTCTTCATACTTGCCCATGGCCTTGGCGTACTGGAACGGCATCGGCCATTCCAGGAAGTAGGCCACCGTGATCTCCTCGGCGGCCATCGCGGTGGTGCCGGTCATCATGGCCAGACCGGCGACCGCGCTCATCAGTTTCGTTCTTGCTTTCATCATCGTCTCCCTGTTGCACCGCCTGTCCCGGCGGCCTGGAATTCCAGCACGGATCCCGTGCAGGCGGCCCCGTCGCCAATGCGCCAGGCGATCCGCGCGCGGCGCGGAACTTGCCCGCGCCTGCACCGATCCGACCGCAAATTCCCGGGTCAGGCAATTGTTTTTCAGGCGCTTTGCGCGGGACCGGCGTCGCGGAAGGCTCGATTTCGATTTACCGAATTCGCGCAAGCGCCTCGAAAACCGGCGTTTTGGCGATCACTCTTCCCGGCCTTGGCCGATATCTGGACATAGACTGGCGAAAGAACTGGCCCTAACCGCTGTGCCTGTTTCTCAGTCAAGTGACGGTGTATGATCCAGGACGGCTGCAAGGGCCCGCTCCTGCACGACGCGTTTTCCGGAAAGGACATCAGATGGACGGCACGTTCAACGAAAACGATCTTTCCCGCGTGGTCGAGGCCGACCGCGCGCATGTCTGGCACCATCTCAGCCAGCACAAACCCTACGAGACGTCCGACCCGCGCATCATTGTCGAGGGCAAGGGCCTGCGGGTCTGGGACCAGAAGGGCAAGGAACATCTCGACGCCGTGTCGGGCGCGGTCTGGACGGTGAACGTGGGCTATGGCCGCGAAAGCATCGCCAACGCGATTCGCGACCAGCTGATCAAGCTGAACTACTTCGCGGGCGCCGCGGGCAGCGTGCCCGGCGCGATCTTCGCCGAGAAGCTGATCGAGAAGATGCCGGGGATGAGCCGGGTCTACTACTGCAACTCGGGGTCGGAAGCGAACGAGAAGGCCTTCAAGATGGTCCGCCAGATCGCACATGCGAAATACGGCGGAAAGAAGTGGAAGATCCTCTACCGCGACCGCGACTATCACGGCACCACGATCGGCTGCCTGTCGGCAGGCGGCCAGGACGAGCGCAATGCCCAATACGGCCCCTTCGCGCCGGGCTTCGTGCGCGTGCCCCATTGCCTCGAATACCGCAAGCACGAGCAGGAGGGCGCGCCGGTCGAGAACTACGGCGAATGGGCGGCCGACCAGATCGAGGCGGTGATCCTCGCCGAAGGCCCCGACACCGTGGGCGCGATCTGCCTCGAACCCGTGACCGCGGGCGGCGGCGTCATCACGCCCCCGAAAGGATACTGGGAACGTGTGCAGGAGATCTGCCGCAAGTATGACATCCTGCTGCACATCGACGAGGTCGTCTGCGGCGTGGGCCGCACCGGCACCTGGTTCGGATACCAGCATTACGGCATCCAGCCGGACATGGTGACGATGGCCAAGGGCGTCGCCAGCGGTTACGCCGCGATCGCCTGCCTCGTGACCACCGAGGCCGTCTTCGAGAAGTTCAAGGACCAGCCCGAGGATCGGCTGAACTACTTCCGCGACATCTCGACCTTCGGCGGCTGCACCGCGGGCCCGGCCGCGGCCATCGAGAACATGCGCATCATCGAGGACGAGGACCTGCTGGCCAACACCCTGAAGATGGGCGAGCGGATGATGAACAACCTCCATGCGCTGATGGACAAGCACAAGGTCATCGGCGACGTGCGCGGCAAGGGCCTGTTCTGCGGCGCGGAACTGGTCACCGACCGCGTCACAAAGGAGCCCGTCCCCGAGAAGATGGCCCAGGCCGTGACCGCCGACTGCATGGCGCAGGGCGTCATCGTGGGCGTGACCAACCGGTCGATCCCGGGGCGCAACAACACGCTCTGCTTCTCTCCGGCGCTGATCGCCAGGCCCGACGACATCGACCAGATCACCGATGCCGTCGACCGCGCCCTGACCCGCGTTTTCGGCTGATCGGACCGGAGCAGCTTGCCGGGCGGCGGGGGCGACCCTGCCGCCCGGTTCCTTTTGACGCACGGGCCGCTGCGCGGATTGCCCCCGCCCCGGTCCGGGAGTAATCAACCGCCACGATGCTTGAATTCCTCGCCAAGATCCTCGGTCCCAGCCGCGCCGTCAGCGCCTATGTCGCGCTGCGCCGCTTCGGCATTCCGGTCGCATTGTTCATCGGCTTCGTCGCCGTCTTCCTGTTCATGGTGCGCGCCACCGACGCCAACCGCCTGGAACACCTGGCCTACCTGACGGCGGACGTGGTCGCGGTGACGCCGCTGACCTCCAGCCCCGCATCCGGTGTCTGGGTCGACATCCGCCTGCCCGACGGAACCGAGATGCGCATGACCGAAACCGAAGGCGCGATCTCGGGCGAGCTGGACAAGATCGCCTGCCTGGAACAGCAGCGCGACACCGCGACGGGCGAAATCAGCTACCGCCTGCGCCGCCTGCATCGCTGCGCGGGCTGAAGCCCCCTTTCCCCCGACCGAACCGCTTGCCATAGTCCGCCGGCAGCCTGGGGGGCGGACATGGCCGAGACGATCCTTGTCACCGGTGGAAACGGCAATCTGGGACGCCTGGTCGCCGGGCTTCTGGAACGGGACGGCGCGCGCGTGGTCAGCTTCGATCTGCCGGGCACGCCCCGCGACGCGGCCCGCCATGCAACCGTCGAAGGCGATATCCGCGACACGGACCTGTTGCGCCGCACGATCGAAACCCATCGCCCCGATGCGGTGCTGCACCTGGCCTCGCTGCTCTCGGGCAGTTCCGAGGCCGACCCCGCCCTGGCCTGGGAGGTGAACGCCACCGCCTCGTTCAACCTGATGCAGGCCGCCTGCGACCTCGTGCCCGGCCCCTTCGTCTTTGCCAGCACCATCACCACCTATGGCCCCGGCCTGCCCGATCCGCTGCCTCTGGATGCGCCGCAATGGCCGCAGAACCTCTACGGCGCGACCAAGGTGGCGGTGGAACGCGCGGGCGTCTATCTGAAGCACAAGCGCGGCCTCGACTTCCGCTGCCTTCGCTTTCCCCAGGTCCTCAGCCCCTTCGCGCCGCCGGGGGCCGTGACCGCCTATCCCAGTCACGCCTTCCGCGCCGCGGCCGAGGGGCGCGGCTTCACCTTCCCCGTGTCGCCGGACACCGGCATGTCGAACCTCTATCTCGACGACGTGGTGGCCAGCCTCGCCGCGATCCTGCGCGCCGATCGCGCGCGCTTGCGCCACCCGGCCTACAACATGCACGGCTTCTTCGTCAGCGCGGGCCAGATCGCCCGGACCCTGTCCGACCTGGTGCCGGGCTTCCGCGCCGACTTCGCCCCGGACCCCGCCATCGACGCCCTGATCCGCGCCTGGCCCGACCGGATGGACAGCAGCGCGGCCCGGGCTGACTGGGACTGGGCGCCTGCCTTCGACTTTCCCGCCACGGCGAGGGCCCTTCTGGACCGTCTGCGCGGCGCATAAGTCCACATTGCGCCTGCCTTAGGTCCAGTGCAGAGTGGCCCCATGGCGATATCGGTCGAAACCTTCTTCCTGGCCCCCGACGCGCAGGGCACGCTGCAATCGCAGATCCAGCAGATGATCGCGCAGGGCATCCTGTCGGGCCGCTTTCATCGGGGCGAGAAGCTGCCCTCGTCGCGCAACCTCGCACGGCACCTCGGCGTCAGCCGGATCACCGTGACCCTGGCCTATACCGAGCTTCTGGCGAACGACTACATCACCTCGCGCGGGCGATCGGGATATTTCGTCTCGGAGAACGCGCCGGTGCCGCCGGCCTATGACCCCGCTCCGCAAAGCGGCGACAGGGTGGATTGGGACCGCGCCCTGGCGCATCGCCATACCGGGGGCGACACCCCGGTGAAACCGCTGGACTGGCAGGCCTACCGCTTTCCCTTCATCTATGGCCAGGCCGATCCGACGCTGTTCGACCACGCGAACTGGCGGCTCTGCGCGCTGCGGGCGCTGGGGCAGAAGGATTTCACCGCGCTGACCACCGATTACTACGACCAGGACGATCCCCTGCTGATCGAGTTCATCGCCCGCCACACCCTGCCCCGTCGCGGGATCGTGGCGCGGCCGTCCGAAATCCTCGTGACGCTGGGCGCGCAAAACGCGCTCTGGCTGACCGCGCAGGTGCTGCTGACCCAGCGGCGCCTCGCCGCGATCGAAAACCCCTGCTACCACGCGCTGCGCGATATCCTGACGCAATCGCGCTGTCGTCTGGCCCCTGTTGCCGTTGATGCCGATGGCCTGCCGCCCGATGCGATCCCGGATGGCGCGGATGTCATCTTTACCACGCCCAGCCACCAATGCCCCACCTCTGCAACCATGCCGATGGCCCGCCGCACCGCATTGCTGGATCGCGCCCGCGCGCTGGATGCGATCATCGTCGAAGATGATTACGAGTT
>SBFT01000309.1 GCA_006227805.1 Paracoccaceae bacterium | reverse complement strand
GGCTCAGGGCGCGCAGGGCGGCAATGCTGTCCGCGTCCAGCGATCCGCCGGCCTCGGTCGTCCGTGCCGCCGCCAGCACCCGCTCCAGCACCTCCTGCGGCACCGGGCGCGCGATGTCGAAGGGCTCCTTCAGCGTGCGGCGGTGCGGCACATGCGCGAAGAGCGGATCGGGGGCCGCGTCGGTGGGCCGGAAGCGAAAGAGCGCCACGGGCCGCGCATCCAGCCGCTCGGGATCGGCACCGTCGGGGAAGACCTCCGTTTCCACCGCCAGGCCGTCCTGCAAGGCGGCCAGGCGCATGACTTCCAGGAAACAGCCCAGCCCGATGACGATCTGGCGCCCGAAGGGATCGGTATGCGGCAACAGCCGGTCGGTATCGACGAACAGCGTCACCTCGCCCGGCACCGAGACATCCACCTTCCAGGGCTGCCGGTTATGCGGATTGGGCGCCAGGATCGCGTGGCTCAGCGCCCGCAGGCGCGGATCGTCATGCCCGCCCGCCGCCGCCCAGGGCGCAATGGCGGATCGCGGGGTCCGGGTGACGGCATAGGCGGCGCCACCGGTCGCGGCAAGGATGACGCCGCCTCCGATCAGGGCCAGGGTCTTGCGGCGGGACAGGGTCATGTCCGGTCTCCTTTTAATACGATATTGCACTATATACACTCATTTTGAACCTTTTCAACCCCCAACTTGCCGCATTGAGAATCCGGGGCGCCGCCGGTAAGAAAACATGACCAAAGAATGCCTGACTGCCGGGAGAGGTCCGCATGACCGTGATCACCACCATCGAGGACCTGCGCCGCATCTACCAACGCCGCGTGCCCCGGATGTTCTACGACTACGCCGAAAGCGGCAGCTGGACGGAACAGACCTTCCGCGAGAACACGTCCGACTTCGACAAGATCCGCCTGCGCCAGCGCGTCGCGGTGGACATGTCAGGCCGCTCGACCAGGACGCAGATGATCGGCCATGACGTGGCGATGCCCGTGGCGCTGGCCCCCGTGGGCCTGACGGGGATGCAGCACGCGGACGGCGAGATGAAGGCCGCCCGCGCCGCCGAGAATTTCGGCGTGCCCTTCACGCTGTCCACCATGTCGATCAACTCGATCGAGGACGTGGCGGGCTACACCAAGAAACCCTTCTGGTTCCAGCTCTACACCATGAAGGACACCGACTATACCAGCCGCCTGATCCAGCGCGCCAAGGATGCGAAGTGTTCGGCGCTGGTGATCACGCTGGACCTCCAGATCCTGGGCCAGCGCCACAAGGACCTCAAGAACGGCCTCTCGGCCCCGCCGAAACTGACGCCGAAGACCATCGCCAACCTGGCCACGAAATGGGCCTGGGGGATCGAGATGCTTTCGGCCAAGCGGCGCCACTTCGGCAACATCGTGGGCCATGTGAAGGGGATTTCCGACGCCTCGTCGCTGGGGGCCTGGACGGCCGAGCAGTTCGACCAGACGCTCGACTGGGGCAAGGTCGCGAAGCTGATGGAGCAATGGGGCGGCAAGGTCATCCTGAAGGGCATCCTCGACGCCGAGGACGCGAAGATGGCCGCGAAGCTGGGCGCCGACGCGATCGTGGTCTCGAACCATGGCGGGCGGCAACTGGACGGCGCGCTGTCCTCGATCCGGATGCTGCCTTCCATCCTTGACGCCGTGGGCGACCAGGTCGAGGTGCATCTCGACAGCGGCATACGCTCGGGACAGGACGTGCTGAAGGCGGTGGCGATGGGCGCCAAGGGCACCTTCATCGGGCGCGCCTTCGTCTACGGGCTGGGTGCGATGGGCCAGAAGGGCGTGACCAAGGCACTCGAGGTCATCCACAAGGAACTCGACGTCACCATGGCGCTCTGCGGCGAGAAGTCGGTCGCCAATCTGGGCCGACACAACCTTCTGATCCCCGAGGATTTCGAAGGCCGCTGGCAGCAATAGCCCCGCGATGCTGATCTTCTCGGCCCAGAACCTCGCCTTTCTCGCCGTGCCGAAGACCGGCACGACGGCGCTGGAAATGGCGTTGCGCCGCAAGGCGGACATCGTGTTCTCGAAGCACCGCAAGCACATGACCGCCGCGCGCTTTCACAACAAGGTCGCGCCCTTCCTGGCCGATGCCTTCGATCTTACGCCCGAACGCATCGCGGTGATGCGCGATCCCGTCGACCAGATCGGCAGCTGGTATCGCTATCGCCTGTCCGACGAGGTGGCGGGCACCCCGCGCTCGACCCGGGGGATCGGCTTCGATCGCTTCGTCCTCGACGTCATCTCGGACGACCCGCCCCCCCATGCGGGCATCGGCAGCCAGTTCAATTTCCTGACGGATGGGGATGGCCGCGTCCTTGTCCACCGCCTCTTCGCCTACGAACGACAGCCGCAATTCCGTGCCTTCCTGGAAGACCGCTTCGGCGAAGGCCTCGACATACCCGTGAAGAACGTCTCGCCCCAGGCGCCGACACCCCTTTCGGCCGAGGTCCTGGCCCGCCTGCGCGCCGCGCGGGCGCAGGAATTCGCGCTCTACGACAGCATCGTCGCGGCGGGCGGGATGCTGGAGACGGACCTGGAGACGGGTCTAGGGACGGGCCGCCCCGCCTGAGGCCACGGTGCGCGCCAGCGCCGGCACCAGCAGCAGGCCCACCGAAAACAGCACCGCCCCCACCAACATGAAGGACGCCGACAGTGACACCGCCTGCGCGACGCCCCCCAGGACGGCGGGCCCGATCATGAAGGCGCCATAGCCGATGGCCGAGACCCGCGCCAGCGCGCGCACCCGCCCCGTCGGCGCCACGCTGCGTCCCACTATGCCCATAGCCAGCGGCACCACAAGCGACACGCCGAAGCCCATCAGGGCGAAGCCCGCCTGCGCCATCAGCGGAGTGTAGGCCAGCGCCGCCGAAACCGCGCCCGCCGACGCCGTCAGGCAGGCCAGCCCGATCAGCCGCGTGTCGGCGAACCGGCGCGACAGCACATGACCGAAAAGACGGCCCACCCCCATCATCAGGCCCAGAAGGGCGGGGCCCAGCGCGCCATCGGCGGCCCCTCCGCCCAGTTCGCGCTCGATCAGCAGCGCCGACCACCCCTCGCCCGCGCTTTCGGCGAACAGGGCCGCCAGCACGATCAGCCCGCCCAGCCAGACCAGCCCGCCGGGGCGCGCAAGCTGGATGCCCACCCCCTCGCCCGCGACGTGGGAATGAGGCGCGCGCATCATCAGGCACATCACCAGGATCAGCCCGGACACCACCGCATAGATTTCCTTCGGGCCCCAACCGGCCTCGCGCGCGAAGCCGGTCACCAGCGCGACGCCCGCGTAACCGAAGGAATAGAGCGCGTGGTTCAGGCTCATCAGCGCGCGGCCGTCGCGCGCCTCGAGTTCCGAGACCCGCGTGTTCATCAGGATGTCGCACAACCCCGAAGCCGCCGCGATGCAGATCATCGCCAGCCCGAAGACCCAGACCGATCCCGCCTGCACCGCCACCAGAAAGCCCAGCGCCATCGCCGCCGAACAGGCCGCCACCGACCAGGCGCCCAGGGAACGGTCGACCAGGGGCGCGATCCACATCGACCCGATCGCTCCCAGGCTCGAGACCACGAAGACCGCGCCGAAGACCGCATCCGTCGCCCCGATCTGCGCCTTCAGCACGGGCACCTGCGCCGCGAAGGCGGCCCAGACCATGCTCATCGCGATGAAGGCCAGCGCCGGGGCGCGCATGCCGGGAACGGGAAGGAAGGAACGCATGTCATGGCCTTGGCATGGCCCGCGCGCGCGCGCAAGCGAAAGCCCTTTCCAACCCGGAAAGACTCGTCTATAGGCGCGGTTTCATGCGGGCATACAGCCTTGGAGGATGCCCGCGCCACATCAGGAGAGAAAACATGGCTGGTGAGATTCCCGATCTCGTGGCCCAGGAACGTACGGGGACAGGCAAGGGCGCCGCTCGTCAGGCACGTCGTGCCGGTATGGTTCCGGGTATCGTATTCGGCGGCGAGAAAGAGCCGCTGCCGATCAACATCCCCTTCAACGCGCTGCTCAAGCGCCTGAAGGCCGGTCGCTTCAAGGCGACGCTGTTCAACCTCAAGGTCGAAGGACACGAGGATGTCCGCGTGGTCTGCCGCGACGTGCAGCGCGACGTGGTCAAGGACCTGCCGGTCCATGTCGACTTCATGCGCCTGCGCCGCACCACGCGCGTGGCCCTTTATATCCCGGTCGAGTTCATCAACCACGCCGCCTGCCCCGGCCTGCGCAAGGGCGGCGTGCTGAACGCGGTCCGCCCCGAGGTCGAGCTGATGGTGACCGCGGGCGACATCCCCGACCACATCACGGTCGACCTGACCGGCCTGAACATCGGCGACACGGTGACGATCTCGGACATCACCCTGCCCGAAGGCGCCAAGCCGACCATCGACCGCGACTTCGTGATCGCGAACCTGTCGGCCCCCTCGGGCCTGCGCTCGGCTGGCGCCGATGAGGACGAGGGCGACGGCGAAGGCGAGGAAGCCTGAGGCCAACGCGCGCGCCCCGGGAGGCACGCGGAAACAGGAAACGGGGCCCTCTGCGGCCCCGTTTTTCATGGCGGGCGCCCCCCGCCCCGTTCCCGCGCGCGCCCTCTCAGCTCAGCGCCTGGACCGTGTCGAAGATTTCCAGCTCGGGCGGGCCCAGATACATGTCCCGGCTGCCGCCCGCGTTGCGATGCGCCTGCCGGAAGGCCTCGGACCTGGTCCAGTCCTGGAACGCCGCCTCGCTCTCCCAGGCCGTGTGCGAGGCATAGAGCACATGATCCCCGCGCTCGGGTCCCTTCAGCAGATGGAACGAGACAAATCCCGGCACCGATTTCAGGTGGCTGTCCCGGCTGACCCAGAGGGCCTCGAATTCGGCCGCCGCTTCGGGACGGACCTTGAAACGGTTCATCGTCAGATACATGTGGCCTCGGTTCTGGCGTTCCGCACGGTTTCAGGGCATATCGGGAAGCATCTCAGGAAAGCGCGGACGTGACCATGCAAATCTTCGTCGGCCTCGGCAATCCGGGCGCGAAATACGCGGGCAACCGGCACAATATCGGTTTCATGGCGGTGGACCGCATCGCCGGGGACCACGGCTTCGGCCCCTGGCGGCCGAAGTTCCGCGGCCAGGTCTCCGAGGGCATGCTGGGGGGCGAGAAGGTGCTTCTGCTGAAGCCCGAAACCTACATGAACCTCTCGGGCGACGCCGTGCAGCAGGCCATGGCCTTCTACAAGCTGACACCCGCGCAGGTGACCGTCTTCCATGACGAGCTCGACCTCGCCCCCGGCAGGATCCGCGTCAAGCAGGGCGGCGGGCACGCAGGCCATAACGGGCTGCGCTCGATCCATGCCGCCATCGGCGAGGCCTATGCCCGCGTGCGCCTGGGCATCGGCCATCCCGGCCGCAAGGAGCTGGTGGCGCAATACGTGCTGCACGACTTCGCCAAGGCCGACCAGGACTGGCTCGACGACCTTCTCCGCGGCATCTCGGATGGCGCGCCCCACCTCGCGGCGGGCGACAGCGCGCGCTTTCTGAATGCGGTCGCCCTGCGCACGGTCCCGCAGCGATCCCCGGGAGCGGCCGAGAAACCCGCCTCCGGGGAACCCACCTCCGGGAAACCCGCGCCCGCAGATGCGCCCGGCACGCCCCCCGAGGACACCCGCAGCCCGATGCAGAAACTGCTCGACCGGTTCCGGTGACCCGCCTTGCCTCCGCGCCGGCGCATCTGACGGAGTGTTGACGGCGCGTCCCGATTGCAGCCCGCGCGCAACCCGCGCAATCTGCACGCAACCGGACAGGGGGGACATCATGCGCACATTCGGGAAATGGCTGGGCCGGGTGCTCCTCGCGCTGGTGCTGGCGGCGGCCGCGATCGGCCTTTGGAAGAAGGACGAGATCACGCGGCTTCTCGCCGTCAATTCGCTGTTCTCCGAGGACAGGATCGTCTCCAACTTCTCGACCATGGACCGGGCCTTCCTGACCACCCCCGTCAGCCGCGGCGATGGGCCCACCTCCGAATTGCCCTACGGCCCCGCGCGCGACCTGCCCGAAGGCGCCGCAGACTGGATCGAGGACCGCGCGCTCACCTCGCTCCTCGTCATGAAGGACGGCCGGATCGTGCACGAGGAATATTTCCTCGGCACCTCGCCCGATGACCGACGGATCAGCTGGTCGATCGCGAAAAGCTATCTCTCGGCCTTGTTCGGCGTGGTGATGGCCGAAGGCGCCATCGCCTCGCTGGACGATCCGGTGACGAAATATGCGCCCTCCCTTGCGGGCGGCGCCTATGACGGCGCCACGATCCGCAACGTCCTGCAGATGGCCAGCGGCGTCACCTTCGACGAGGATTACCTCGACTACAATTCCGACATCAACCGCATGGGCCGCGTTCTGGCGCTCGGCGGGCTGATGGACGATTTCGCCGCCGCCCTGAGCGAGACCGAGGCCGCGCCGGGCGCGCGCTGGCAGTATGTCTCGATCGACACCCATGTGGTGGGCATGGTGATCCGGGGCGCCACCGGGCGCTCGATCCCCGACCTGATGTCGGAAAAGATCATGGCGCCGCTCGGCCTCGAACGCGAACCCTATTACGTCACCGACGGCGCGGGGGTGGCCTTCGTGCTGGGCGGGCTGAACCTGACGACGCGCGACTACGCGCGCTTCGGCCAGATGATCCTTCAGGACGGGATGTGGCAGGGCCGGCAGGTCGTGCCCGCCGACTGGATCCGCGACAGCACTCGCGCCAGCGCACCCACCCGGCCGGGCGCCATCGGCTATGGCTATCAGTGGTGGATCCCCATCGGCGCGCCCGAGGGCGAATTCCTCGGGCGTGGCATTTACGGCCAATACCTCTATATCGACCGCAACCGGGGCGTGGTGATCGTCGTCACCGCCGCCGACCGGCGCTTCCGCGACCCCGGCATGAACGAGGTCAATGTCGACATGATGCGCGCGATCGCCGCCGCGATGGAGTGAGACGGATGGAACCCGACGACAGCGTCAACGTTCTGGGCGAACCGCTGGCCCCCTGTTCCCGCGATCCCCTGACGGGGTTCTTCCGGGACGGGCATTGCAACACCTGCGACGCCGACCGGGGCAGCCATACCGTCTGCGCCGTGATGACCGAGGAATTCCTGGCCTTCTCGAAATACGTGGGCAACGACCTGTCGACGCCCCACCCGGAATTCCGCTTTCCGGGGCTGAAGCCGGGCGATCAATGGTGCCTCTGCGCCAGCCGCTTCCTGCAGGCCGCCGACGAAGGCTGCGCCCCCCGCGTCAGCCTGGCCGCGACGCATCGGCGGGCGCTCGATGTCGTGCCGCTGGAGGTGCTGAAGAAACACGCGCGCGACATGATCTGACCCCACGGGGCCGCCCCTGATCCCGTGGTCCGGCCCCTTCAGCGCGGACGGCGCCGGACCGCACGCGGCCCGCGATCAGTCGTCATCGTCGTCATCTTCGTCGTCGTCATCTTCGTCGTCACCGTCATCGTCGTCATCGCCGTCGCTCGCCAGGATGATCTTCCCGGCAAGGTCCGGGCCCGCGACCGCGTCCGACACATCGGACCATCCGGGCAGGTCGAAGGCGGAAACGGGTGCCGGACCCGCGGCCTGGGCCGTGCCGCCAAGCAGGGCCGCGATGGCCGAAAGGGCAAGTGTCGTCTTCATGTCGTTCTCCTGTCCTGTCGAGGGACCGGGGGTCAGAGGGCCTTGCCCATGTCCCAGCCCAGCGCGCGGGCGACGGTGAAGATGTCCTTGTCGCCGCGGCCGCACATGTTCATGCAGATCAGGTGATCCTTCGGCAGGTCCGGCGCGATCTTCATCACGTGGGCCAGCGCGTGGCTGGGTTCCAGCGCGGGGATGATACCCTCCATCTGACAGCAGAGCTGGAACGCCTCCAGCGCCTCGGCATCGGTGATGCTGACATACTTCGCGCGCCCGATGTCGTGCAGCCAGGCATGTTCCGGCCCGATCCCGGGATAGTCGAGGCCCGCGCTGATCGAGAAGCCCTCCAGGATCTGGCCGTCCTCGTCCTGCAGCAGGTAGGTGCGGTTGCCATGCAGCACGCCGGGCCGCCCGCCGGTCAGGGACGCGCAATGCTCCATCCGGTCGTCGACACCCTTGCCGCCGGCCTCGACCCCGATGATGTTGACCGTGGGATCGTCGAGGAAGGGATAGAACAGCCCCATGGCGTTCGACCCGCCCCCGATCGCGGCGATGATCGTGTCGGGCAGACGGCCCTCGGCGGCCTGCATCTGCTCCTTCGCCTCCTTGCCGATGATCGACTGGAAGTCGCGCACCATCGCCGGATAGGGATGCGGGCCCGCCACCGTGCCGATGCAGTAGAACGTGTCGCGCACATTCGTGACCCAGTCGCGCAGCGCGTCGTTCATCGCGTCCTTCAGCGTGCCGCGCCCGGATGTCACCGGGATCACCTCGGCGCCCAGAAGCTTCATGCGGAACACGTTCGGCGCCTGCCGCTCGACGTCATGGGCGCCCATGTAGACCACGCATTTCAGCCCGAATTTGGCGCAGACCGTCGCGGTGGCCACGCCGTGCTGGCCGGCACCGGTTTCCGCGATGATGCGGGTCTTGCCCATGCGGCGCGCCAGGATGATCTGGCCCAGCACGTTGTTGATCTTGTGCGCGCCAGTGTGGTTCAGCTCGTCCCGCTTCATGTAGATCTTCGCGCCACCCAGATGCGCGGTCAGCCGCTCGGCATGATAGAGCGGGCTGGGCCTGCCCACGTAATGCGTCCAGAGATCGTGCATCTCGGCCCAGAAGCTCTCGTCGGTCTTCGCCCTCTCGTATTGCGCCTCCAGCTCGAGGATCAGCGGCATCAGCGTTTCCGAGACGAAACGCCCGCCGAACTGGCCGAAGCGGCCCTTCTCATCCGGGCCGGTCATGAAAGAGTTGAAGAGATCGTTCGCCATCAGGTGCCTCCCGCGTCGCAGCACGACAGGACTACAGGCCCCGCGCCGAATGGTAAAGCGCGCGCGGACGCCGCCTTACCGAAACCCCTCAAGCGCGTCCGAAAAGGCCGCCATCAGGCGTGCATCCTTGACACCCGGCGCGCTTTCCACTCCAGAGGACACATCGACCTGCCGCGCCCCCGTCATCCGCACCGCCTCGGCCACGTTGGCGGGCGTCAGACCCCCCGCCAGCATCCATGGGACGGGCCAGCGCCGCCCCGCGATCAGCCGCCAGTCGAAGGCCAGCCCGTTGCCGCCGGGCAGGGCCGCGCCCTCGGGCGGCTTGGCATCGACCAGCACCTGGTCGGCCGCGCGCATGTGATCCTCCAGCGCCGCAAGGTCCGCCTCGCCGCCCACGCCCACGGCCTTCATCACCGGCAGGCCGAAGCGGTCGCGGACCCGAGCGACCCGTTCCGGGGTCTCCTTCCCGTGAAGCTGCAGCATGTCGATGGGCACCGCGCCCAGAAGCGCGTCCAGTTCGGCATCCGTGGCATCGACGACCAGCGCCACCTTGGCGATCCCGGGCGGCACCTGCGCCGCCAGTCCTGCCGCCACCCCCGGCGCCAGGTTGCGCGGCGATCGGGGAAAGAACACGAAGCCCACATAGGCCGCGCGCGCCGCCAACGCCGCGCGAATGTCCCCGGCGCGGCCAAGGCCGCAGAACTTGACCCGGATCCCGGTGCTCATGGGTCCGGTCTCAGCGCCCGTCGTCCAGCAGGGCCAGGACCTCGTCGCGCTCGCCCGCCTTCTCGGTCTTCAGGCGGCTGACCTCGCGTTGCAGCTGCTTCGCCTCGCGCCCCTTGCGGGCGGCCTCGGCGCGGTGCTTGTGTTCGCGCAGCCATTCCCAGACGAAGCCGATCACCAGGCCCGCGACGATGCTGCCGAAGACCACGATGAACAGCGGCATCTCGATCCGCCAGTTCAGCCCGAACAGATCCGACAGCCCGTCCGGCAGCAATTGCAGCGTGACATCGCCGCGATTGGCCAGCGCCACCGACATCAGGGCCAGGGCGAGCGACGCCAGGAAGGCATAGCGGATATAGCGCATCAGGCGTTACTTCCCGTTCAGGCGGTCGCGCAGCAGCTTGCCCGTCTTGAAGAAGGGCACGTGCTTTTCCTCGACATGGACGGTGTCGCCGGTGCGCGGGTTGCGCCCCACGCGCGAGTCGCGCTTCTTGACCGAGAAGGCTCCGAACCCGCGCAACTCGACACGGTCGCCGCGCGCCATGGCATCGGTCACCGCTTCGAAGACGGTATTGACGATGCGCTCGACGTCGCGCTGATAGAGATGCGGGTTCTCGTCGGCGATCTTCTGGATCAGTTCGGAGCGGATCATCGGACAGGGCCTCCCAAGGCGGTAAGCGCTTTTCGCAGCATTTTGGCGAAACTATAGGCGCTTCCGCTTCGCGCGGAAATGCAAAACCGCGCCTCACGCCCCGTCCAAACGGCGGATTTCGCATGATCTTGCCCTGGTCGACCCGCCTGCCGCGCCTGCCGCGGGGTCATGACCGCGGGCGGCGCAGCCCCGGTCCCGCCGAAGAACGCCCCGAAGAAGTGATTGATTCGCAACGCAAACGGCCCCGCACATGCGTGCGGGGCCGTCCTGTCTTGCGATGCTGTCCGCGTCGGCGGATCAGCTGTCCTTCTTCAGCGCGGCGCCCAGGATGTCGCCCAGCGACGCACCCGAGTCGGACGAGCCGTATTGTTCCACGGCTTCCTTCTCCTCGGCGATCTCGCGCGCCTTGATCGACAGGCCCAGACGGCGGGTCTTGCTGTCCACGTTGGTGACGCGCACATCGACCTTGTCGCCGACCGAGAAGCGCTCGGGGCGCTGTTCGGAGCGGTCACGCGACAGGTCCGAGCGGCGGATGAAGGACTTCATGCCCTCGTATTCCACCTCGATGCCGCCATCCTCGATCTTGGTCACGGTGACGGTGATGACCGAGCCGCGCTTCACGCCGCCCACGGCGTCGGCGAACTTGTCACCGCCCAGCGCCTTGATCGACAGCGAGATACGCTCCTTCTCGGTGTCGACTTCCGACACCACCGCCTGGACGACATCGCCCTTGCGGTAGTTCTGGATCGCATCCTCGCCACGCTCGTCCCAGGACAGGTCCGACAGGTGAACCATGCCGTCGATGTCGCCCGGCAGGCCGATGAACAGACCGAACTCGGTGATGTTCTTGACCTCGCCCTCGACCTGCGTGCCCTCGGGATGGGTTTCGGCGAAAACCTCCCACGGGTTGCGCTGGGTCTGCTTGAGGCCCAGCGACACGCGGCGCTTCGAGGCGTCGATCTCGAGGACCATGACGTCGACTTCCTGGCTGGTCGAGACGATCTTGCCGGGATGCACGTTCTTCTTGGTCCAGGACATCTCGCTGACATGGACCAGGCCTTCGATGCCCGGCTCCAGTTCGACGAATGCGCCGTAATCGGTGATGTTGGTCACGCGGCCGGTATGGACGGTGTTCAGCGGATACTTGGCCGCCACCAGATCCCACGGATCTTCCTGCAGCTGCTTCATGCCCAGGCTGATGCGGTGCGAATCCTTGTTGATCTTGATCACCTGGACCTTGATGGTCTCGCCGATGTTCAGGATCTCGGAGGGGTGGTTCACACGGCGCCATGCCATGTCGGTGACGTGCAGCAGGCCGTCGACACCGCCCAGGTCCACGAAGGCCCCGTATTCGGTGATGTTCTTGACCACGCCGTCCACGACCTGACCTTCGTCCAGGTTGCCGATGACTTCGGCGCGCTGTTCGGCGCGGCTTTCTTCCAGGATAGCGCGGCGCGACACCACGATGTTGCCGCGGCGGCGATCCATCTTCAGGATCTGGAAGGGCTGCTTCAGGCCCATCAGCGGGCCCGCGTCGCGCACGGGGCGCACATCGACCTGGCTGCCCGGCAGGAAGGCCACGGCACCGCCCAGATCGACGGTGAAGCCGCCCTTGACGCGGTTGAAGATGGCGCCTTCGACACGCTCTTCATCGGCATAGGCTTTTTCCAGGCGATCCCAGGCTTCCTCGCGGCGGGCCATCTCGCGGCTGATGACCGCCTCGCCACGGGCGTTCTCGGCCGAGCGCAGATAGACCTCGACCTCGTCACCCACCTTGATGCTGGGCGCTTCGCCGGGATTTGCGAATTCCTTCAGATCGACGCGGCCTTCCATCTTGTAGCCGACATCGATGATGGCCTGGCCCGCTTCGATCGCGATGACCTTGCCCTTGACGACGCTGCCCTCTTCGGGCGTGTCCATTTCGAAGCTTTCGTTCAGGAGGGCTTCGAATTCCTCCATCAATTTATCCTGCGCCATGCGCGTGTTCGTCCTTTTCATGTCATGTTGCTGGCCGGGCGGTTGTCTCCGCCGGTCTGTGCGGTCGGTTTGGTCTGCCGTGGGCGACAGGAGTTGCGCCGGGGCTAAAAATGAAGGGCCGGTTTGCAACCGACCCTGCTCAAGTCCCGATCGCATGGCTGTCCCGCCACGTCGACCCGCGCGCTATAGCGCAGGGGGACCGGGGGATCAAGCGCGCAATGCCGCGTCGGGGCCGCGTCGGGGCCGCGTCGGGCGGAACGGTCGCGCGGGCCGCCGATCCTTGCCGGATCGTTCATGCGCCCGGACAAGCCATTGGAATCCCTTGCAGCGGCATCCGTCCCGGCATGGGACGCCCCCACAAAGCGGGGCGCGATCCACATGTTTTCTTGGCCGACCGCCTTTCCGGGCATATAGGTTTGCAGATGTTCTGTTGACTTGTTGGGGATGCGCGCCTTGGAACTGACGCTCGAATCCGCCCTTTCGCCGGGCGGCATGGTCGGCCATCTGGCCTATTTTCTCCTCGTGATCTCGATGCTGATGCGGTCGATCCTGTGGCTGAGGATCTTCGTGATCGCCTCGGCGCTGGTGGCGATCACCTATGCCGGGATCTGGCTGAAGGACCCGGTCAGCACCTTCTGGGAAACCATGCTGGTGACGGTGAACGTGATCCAGATCCTGCTGATCTGGCGCAGCAACCGCCGGGCACGGTTCACCGAGGAAGAACAGACCCTGGTCAGCGAACGGCTGCGCAACCTGTCCCGCCACGAGGCGCGCAAGCTTCTCGACATGGGTCTCTGGGTCGAGGCCGCGCCCGGAACGCGCCTGACGGACGAGGGCCACCCCGTGCCCTACCTCGTCTATTTCGCGACGGGCGGCGCCGAGATCGAGGTCGGCGGCCGCATCGTCGCCCGCTGCGGGCCGGGCAATTTCGTGGGCGAGATGTCGCTGGTCGACAACAGCCCGGCCTCGGCCACCGCCACGGTGAACGCGCCCTCGCGCTACTGGATGATCCCCACCGACCGGCTGCGCAAGCTGCGCGCCGAAGGCTCGTCCCTGTCCGCGGCCCTCGAGGCCGGGATCGCGCAGGACCTCAAGGGCAAGATCCTCGCGGCGAACGCGCGGCCCGCCGCCGGATGAGGCCGTCGGACGCAAACGCCTCTGGCGGTCGGCCGCACTTCGGCTAGGTTGGCCGGACCGCAACCTGACCGGACCCCCATGCGCCGCCTTGTCCTGCCGCTGATCCTTGTCGCCGCGCTGGCCGCCTGCGCACCCGGCCTGCGGCAGGCCGCGCGCGCGCCCGACGCACAGGACCCGCTGCTCTATGATCCCGCGATGATCGCGCGGGCGGAGCGGATCGCCGTCTTCATTCCCGGGGCGCTGAATTCGGTGGCGATGTTCGCGCCCGCGCGGGGCTGGACCGAGGGCGGCTTCGCCCCGGTCTATTTCCGCTTCCCGGGCCTCGACGGGCTGCCGCTCGACGAGGTTCTGGACCCGGATGCGGCGGCGGCGCGGATCGCCGATTTCGCCGCCCGGCATCCCAACAAGGACATCGCCCTGGTCGGCTATTCCTCGGGCGCGGCCATCGCGATCCTGGCGGCGAACCGGATCCGCGACGGGCGCATCGTTCCCGTCGCCGCGATCTCTCCGGCGGTCGAGAAGGCGGGCGGCATGACGACGGTTCTGGCGGGGGCCGCCGACATCCTGCGCGCCGCCGCCCGGGCCGAACGCAAGGACACCTTCACGATCTGGACCGAATACTGGCAGATCCTGCTCTATGGCCGCCATGCCGAACCCGCGCCCCAGGTGCGCGCAGCGATCCGGGACGGCGCGAACCGGCTGCGCGAGGAACGCGCCCTGCGCCCGCCGCTGGCCAGGCTGGCGCGCAGCCATTCGGCCAGGCTGCGGACCTGGGAACTGCCCGCGGACCTCGACCTGTCCCATGCGCCGGTGCGCATCTTCGTCGGACGGGAAGACCCGGTCTTCACCACCCGCCAGACCCTGGCCTTCGCCCGGAAACTGGGGTTGTCGCAGATCCACGCCTATCCCGGCGACGGGCATCTTCTCTACCTGACGCAGACGGATGTCTTCACCACCGCGCGCCTCTTCGCGGAAGACGCCCTAGCGGACTGAGCCGCGCGCCGCCGCGATCACGGCGACCGCGCGGGCCACGGCGTCCGCGATGCTGAGGTCGGTGGTGTCGAGGATCACCGCATCGGGCGCGGGCTTCAGGGGTGCCGCGCTGCGCCCGGCATCGCGCGCGTCGCGGGCGCGCACGTCCTCCAGGACCTGCGCGTAATCGCTGCCGATCCCGCGGTCGGTCAGTTCGTCGAACCGGCGCCGGGCGCGCACCTCCGGGCTGGCGGTGACGAACAGCTTCACCTGCGCGCCGGGGCAGATCACGGTGCCGATGTCGCGCCCGTCCAGCACGGCGCCGCCCGCGCGCGCCGCGAAGGCGCGCTGGAAATCCACGAGCGCCGCGCGCACCTCCGCGATCACGGCGACGCGGCTGGCGGCCTCGGCCACTTCGGGCGTGCGCAGCGCGGGATCCTCCAGCGTCTCGGCCCGCAGGCTGCGTGCGGCCTCGACCGGATCGGCGCCGCCCAGCACGGCGCGGCCCACCGCGCGGTAGAGCAGCCCCGTATCCAGATGCGCAAGACCGAAATGCGCCGCCACCGCCCGGCTGATCGTGCCCTTGCCGGCGGCGGCCGGGCCGTCTATGGCGATAGTGAAGCTCACGCGGCTTCGATGCGCGCGCCGAGGCGCTCCATCAGGGGGCCGAAGATCGGGAAGGACGTGGCGATCGGGCCGCCATCGTCGACCGACACCGCCGCCCGCGCCGCCATCCCCAGGATCAGGAAGGACATCGCGATCCGGTGGTCGAGATGGGTGGCGCAGACTGCGCCCCCCGGCACGCCACCCGCGCCCTTGCCGGTGACGATCCACCAGTCGGGCCCGTCCTCGACCGTCACGCCATTGGCGCGCAGGCCATCCGCCATCGCGGCGATGCGGTCGCTTTCCTTCACGCGCAATTCCTTGACGCCGCGCATGACGGTCCGGCCCTCGGCATTGGCCGCCACGACCGAGAGGATCGGATATTCGTCGATCATGCTGGCGGCACGTTCGGGCGGCACCTCGATGCCCTTCATGGCGGGCGAGAAGCGCGCGCGCAGGTCGGCGACAGGCTCGCCGCCTTCCTCGCGCAGGGCCTCGAAGGTCAGGTCCGCGCCCATCTCCTGCAGCGTGGTGAACAGACCCGCCCGCGTCGGGTTCAGCCCGATCCCCGGCACCAGCACGTCCGATCCCGGCACGATAAGTGCTGCACAGACGGGAAAGGCGGCCGAGGAGGGATCGCGCGGCACGGCGATCGCCTGCGGCTGCAACTCGGGCTGGCCGGTCAGGGTGATGACGCGCCCCTGGGGCGTGTCCTCGACCGTGATCTCGGCGCCGAACCCCGCCAGCATCCGCTCGGTATGATCGCGCGTCGCCTCGCGTTCGATCACCACGGTCCGGCCGGGCGCGTTCAGCCCCGCCAGCAGCACCGCCGACTTGACCTGGGCCGAGGGCACCGGAACCGCGTAACGCACCGGCACCGGTTCGGCCGCGCCGACGATCGTCATGGGCAGACGCCCCCCCGACCGGCCCACCGCGCGCGCGCCGAACAGCGCGAGCGGATCGGTGACGCGCGCCATCGGGCGCTTGTTCAGGCTGGCATCGCCCGTGAAGGTGGCGGTGATCGGCGTCGTCGCCATCGCCCCCATGATCAGGCGCACGCCGGTGCCCGAATTGCCGCAGTCGATCACCCGGCCCGGTTCGGCGAACCCGCCGACGCCCACCCCATGCACCGACCAGGCGCCGGGCCCGTGCCGGATCACCTCGGCGCCGAAGTCGCGCATCGCCTGCGCGGTATCGAGAACGTCCTGTCCTTCCAGCAAACCGGTGATCTTCGTCTCGCCCACCGAAAGGGCGCCCAGGATCAATGCGCGATGCGAGATCGACTTGTCGCCCGGCACCTCGGCAATTCCTTTCAGCCCTGCGACCGGGTGGGACTTCATCGCAACGGGCGCGCCGTGACCGGACATGGGAATACTCCTTCGGAATTGCCCTTCGCATCTAGCCAATAGGCTGCGGTCGGTCCAGCGGCATTCTGGGCGCACCCGAGGGGGCAGCGCCCCCTTCCCGCCCGCCTCAGGCCCTTCGCCGGAAGGTCAGGTAATGCGGCGGACGGCCTTCGCGCAGGGCCTTCTGCTCGTAGCGGGTGGAAATCCAGTCGGACCAGGGCTCGGGCCCGCGGCGTTCCAGATCGAACCCCGCCTTCGGCACCTCGGCCAGGGTCTGGCGCACGTAATCGGGGATGTCGGTGGCGACGCGGAACTCGGCCCCGGGTTGCAGCACGCGCGCCAGCGGCACCAGATGGTCCTGCGTGACGAAGCGGCGCCGGTGATGGCGCTGCTTGGGCCAGGGATCGGGATAGAGCAGGAAGGCCCGCGCCACCGACGCGGGCGGCAACACATCCATCAGGTCGCGCGCATCGCCGGGATGCACGGCAAGGTTCGTCACGCCCGCACGGCGGATCTTGCCCAAGAGCATCGCCACCCCGTTGATGAAGGGCTCGGCCCCGATGATGGCGATGTCCGGATAGGTCCGCGCCATGTGGACCATGTGTTCGCCGCCGCCGAACCCGATTTCCAGCCAGATGTCGCGCGCGCCGAACCGCGCGGCCAGGTCGAGAGGCCTGCGATCGGGGTTCACGTCCCAGCCGACAGCCCCCGGCGACAGCGCCGCCAGGTCCTGTTCGAGGTAGTCGCGTTGCGCGGGCTTCAGCGTCTTGCCATGCACGCGGCCGTAGAAGTTGCGGCGGGGGCGGTCCGGTGTCGTCATGGGCGCGGGGTTTATCCGCCCCGCCCCCCGGGGGCAAGCCGGGTCAGGCCTGCGCGCTTGGACGCGCGGCGATGCGCGCCATCCAGTCCCGAAGCGCGGCCTGCCCGTCCGCGGGGCGCATCCGGATCACGCGGCAGTAATCGACGAAGACATAGGCCGTCAGGTCCGCCAGGCTGAACGCGTCCAGCGCCAGCCAGGGCGAATGACGCAGGCGGTCGTCCAGCAGATCGAAGAAGCGCGCGACGCGGGCGCGGCCACGCTCGGCCAGTTCGGGGATCTGGGCGTAGGGAACGGGCCCCGGCAGCGCGCGGTCCTTCATCGCGGGGCTGCCGTTGCGCAGCGCCTCGGCCATCGGTGCGCCGCCCTGCTGTTCGGCGATCGCCGTCCACATCCAGACGAGGCCCGTCTCGTCCGGGTTCCGTCCCAGAAGAGGCACCTGCGGAAAGCGCGCCTCGAGATAGGCGGCGATCCCCAGGTTCTCGGTCAGGACCGTGCCCTCGTCCGTCACCAGGACCGGCACCGTGCCGCGCGGATTGACCGCCAGGAAGGCGGGCGACAGGTTCTCGCCCGCGCGCAGGTCGATCTGGCGGACCTCCGGCGTCAGACCCTTTTCGGCCAGCACCATCCGGGCGCGCCTGGGGCTGGGCGCGGTGGCGCAGTCATAGAAGATCATTCTCTGTCCTTTCCGTCTTCGGATCCCGGGGCCAGTCGCGTCAGAACGCCCGCCGCCATCAGCAGCGCGCGCGGCGGATACCACATCCCGGTGCTGTCCTGCCGCAGGGTCTGGATGGCGAAGACGGGATCGACGCCGCGGGACAGCATGTAGGCCAGGTGTTCGTAGACCTCGGCCTGGGTGTCCTCGTAGAGCCACGACGACAGTTCGTGCGGATCGCCCCAATCGAGGTCGCGCGCGTTCTGGTCGTAGAAGTCGCGGATGCTGTCCACATCCCAGGTGAAGCGGTGAAACCCGATCCGGCCTTCGGGCGCCAGGCTGCGGTTGCGTCCCGCCAGGAACAGGATGGGACAGGCGCTGTCGCATGTCCCCTCGACCCGCGTGTCCAGTTGCCGCTCGCGCACAAGGTCCGCCATGTCGCGCGCCGCCTCGACCTCGCCCCCGTAGGAGTTCAGCTGCACCAGCGTCACCTGGGGATTGTCGCGCAACGCGCGCCGGAAGAGATCGACATCGGCGCCGGAGATGTCCTGAAGGGCCTCGGGGACAGCGACCGTATCGTAATGCAGGACATGGCCTTCGACGCGCAGCTTCAGCGCGGCGCTTGCATCTCCGGGTCGGGGGGCCTCCTGGCCTGCTACGGCCCCGGCCCAAAGGGCCAGAACCGCGATGGGCCAGGACCGCATCCCCGACGGACCGATCAGATCGCGCGTTTCAGCGCCTCGACCAGGTCGGTGCGCTCCCACGAGAAGCCGCCATCGGCATCGGGTTCGCGTCCGAAATGGCCATAGGCCGCGGTGCGCTGGTAGATCGGCTTGTTCAGCTGGAGGTGCTGGCGGATGCCGCGGGGCGACAGGTCCATCACCCGGCTCAGCGCCTTCTCGATCGCCGCCGGCTCCACCTCGCCCGTGCCGTGGGTATCGGCATAGATCGACAAGGGCTTCGACACGCCGATCGCGTAGGACAGCTGGATCGTGCAGCGATCCGCCATGCCGGCCGCGACCACGTTCTTGGCGAGATACCGCGCGGCATAGGCCGCCGAGCGGTCCACCTTCGTCGGATCCTTGCCCGAGAAGGCGCCGCCGCCGTGGGGGGCGGCACCGCCATAGGTGTCCACGATGATCTTGCGCCCCGTCAGGCCCGCATCGCCGTCCGGCCCGCCGATGACGAACTTGCCGGTGGGGTTCACGTGCCATTCCGTCTCGGCCGTCAGCCAGCCGTCCGGCAGGACCTCGTGGATATAGGGCGAGACGATGGCGCGGATGTCGTCGCTGGTCAGGTCCTCGTCCAGGTGCTGGGTCGACAGCACGACGGAACTGACGCGCACGGGCTTGCCGCCCTCGTAGACGACCGAAAGCTGCGACTTGGCGTCGGGGCCCAGCGCGGGCTCCTGCCCGGACTTGCGCACCTCGGCCAGGCGCCGCAGGATCGCATGGGCATACTGGATCGGCGCGGGCATCAGGGCGGGCGTCTCGGTGGTGGCATAGCCGAACATGATGCCCTGGTCGCCGGCGCCCTCATCCTTGTTGTCGGACGCGTTCACACCCTGCGCGATATGCGCGGATTGCTCGTGCAGCAGGTTGGTGATCTCGCAGGTCTTCCAGTGGAACTTCTCCTGCTCGTAGCCGATATCCCGGATGCAGGCGCGGGCGATCTCGTCGATGCGGCCCATGTATTCGGTCAGCTTGGCCTGATCGCGCAGGCCGACTTCGCCGCCGATCACGACGCGGTTGGTCGTGGCGAAGGTTTCGGCGGCGACGCGGGCTTCGGGTTCCTCGCCCAGGAAGGCGTCGAGGATCGCATCCGAAATGCGGTCGCAGACCTTGTCGGGGTGGCCCTCGGAGACGGATTCCGAGGTGAAGGTATAGTTGTCACGGGCCATGAAAGCGCTCCATTATGCATGTCCCCATTCCGCCAGGAAGCCGTTGGAATGGGCATTCGCGCTGGCGTAAAGCCGTAATGCGCGGCGGTCAATCGGTATTTTGGGCCCCGCCCCGCAGGCGCCGCGCGACCAGGGCCGCGAAGGCCAGCAGGATCAGCGCCGCCCAGGGCAGATCGCCGCTGCGGGCATAGAGCGTCGGGACTTCCGTGGCGCCCGGCAGGGCCACGTCGAGGAACCCGGCCTCGCCCAGGGGGATCTGCCCCGTCACCCGTCCCTGCGCGTCGATCACCGCCGACACCCCGGTATTGGCCGCGCGCACCATCGGCACGCCCTGCTCGATCGCGCGCATCCGCGCCTGGGCCAGGTGCTGGAAGGGGCCCGACCATTCTCCGAACCAGGCGTCGTTGGTCAGCTGCACCAGAAGATCGGGCCTGTCGCCGTTCATGCGCGCGAACTGGGGGAACACGGCCTCGTAGCAGATCAGGGGAAGCGCCGCGCCGATGCCCGGCAGATCGACGAGTTGCGGACCGGGACCGGCGCTGAACCCCCGGCCCTCGCGCGCGGCAAACCCGTGCAGCCCGAAACGCGCCGCCAGGTCGCCCAGGGGGAAATACTCACCGAAGGGCACCAGGTGATGCTTGTCGTAGATCGCCGAGGGCACGATGCCGCCCGTCAGCACGATGGCCGAATTGTAGATGCGCGCGCCGTCCAGCCGCTGGATCCCCGCCATCAGGACTGCGCCCTGCGCGGCTTCGTCCAGCGCGACCAGGCCTTCCTCGGCATAGTCCAGCACGCCGGGG
>SBFT01000046.1 GCA_006227805.1 Paracoccaceae bacterium | reverse complement strand
TTGTTGCGTCAGGGTTTTCCGGGCACGGGCTCCAGCAGTCTCCGGCGGTCGGGCGGGGGCTTGCCGAGCTCGTCGTCCACGGCGGCTGGCAGAGCCTCGATCTGTCGCCCCTGGGTGTCGAGCGGGTCCTCGAGGGGCGGCCCTTCGCCGAACGCGGCATCGTCTGACCCGGACGGGGGCTTTGCCCGGTGACCAGGGCGGGGGGCTTTGCCGGGTGACCAGGGCGGGGGGCTTTGCCCCCCGGCCGCTGCCGTGCCGGCAACGGCTCCCCCCAGGATATTTCCGGACCGGAAAGGGAGGGGGCGGTCAGCCCGGGCCGCCGTTCCGCGCGAGGTCGCGCCGCCCGGCGGCGAGCGTGCGGCAGGTGAGTTCGGGGGCGAGCGCGCGCATCGCATCGAACTGGGTCAGGAAGACCTCGCCGGTGAGATCGTGCAGGAAATGGCTGCGCTTCAGCCGGTCCATGACCGGGCCCTTGACCTCGGAGAGGTGCAGTAGCACGCCTGCGTCGCGCAGGCGCTGGTTGATCGCCTCGAGGCTTTCGAGCGCGGAGGCGTCGACATCGTTCACCGCCGGGCACATCAGCACGACGTGGCGCAGGGCCGGATTGGCGCCGACCTGGTGCTGCACCGTATCCTCGAGGAACCGGGCGTTCGGGAAATAGAGGCTTTCGTCGATCCGGATCGTCACCACTTCGGGCACCGTCACCACCGCGTGGCGGTCGACGTTGCGGAAATGCTCCGTCCCCGGCACCTGGCCCACGATCGCGACATGCGGGCGCGAGGTACGGTAGAGATGCAGAAAGACCGAGAGCGCGACCCCGGCGACGATGCCCGCCTCCACCCCCGCGGCGAGCGTGACGAGGATCGTGGTGGCCATCGCCGCGGCATCGGGGCGGGAGAAGGCCCAGGTGCGGCGAAGGGCGCCCAGGTCGACGAGCGACAGGACGGCGACGATGATCGTGGCCGCCAGGGTCGCCGTCGGCAGGAAGTAGAGGAGCGGCGTCAGGTAGAGCGTGGCCAGCGCCATGCCGACCGCGGTGAAGGCGCCCGCCGCCGGCGTTTCGGCCCCGGCGTCGAAGTTCACGACCGACCGCGCGAAGCCGCCCGTCACCGGGAACCCGCCCGACAGCGCGGAGCCGAGGTTCGCGCCGCCGAGGGCGACCAGTTCCTGATCCGGATCGATCCGCTGGCGGCGCTTGGCCGCGAGGGTCTGGGCGACGGAGACGGTTTCGACATAGCCGACGATGGAGATGAGAAGCGCGGGCACGGCGATGGCGGCCCAGAGGCCCGGGTCGAAGGGCGGCAGCGTCGGCACGGGCAGGCCGCGCGGCACCTCGCCCACGATGGCGACACCGCGGGAGTCGAGGCCGAGGGCCCAGGTGACGAGGATCGTCGCCGCCACCGCCGCAACCGGCGCGGTTCGCGCCAGGAGGGCCGCGCTGCGGGGCTTGAGCCCCCGCGCGACCAGCGCGCCCTTCAGCCCCTTGCGCGACCAGGCGAGGAAGGCCGTGGCGGCAAGCCCGATCGCAAGCGTGGGCAGGTTCGCCTGCCCGAGGTTGGCCCAGAGCCCGGCGAGGATCTCGGGAAGCGTATGGCCCGGGGCCGGAACGCCGAGGACATGCTTGAACTGGCCGGCCGCGATGAGCAGGCCGACGGCCGTCATGAACCCGGAGGTCACCGGATGACTCAGGAAGGCGGAGAAAAAGCCCAGCCTGAGGAACCCCATCACGAGGAGCATCAGTCCCGAGAGGAAGGCCAGCGCGATGGCGGCGCCAAGATATTCCGGTGTGCCCTGGGTCGCGAGGCCGCCGACCGCGGCTGCGGTCATGAGGGACGCGACCGACACCGGCCCCACCGCCAGCGTGCGCGACGTTCCAAGGACCGCATAGACCAGAAGCGGCGCGATCGAGGCGTAAAGCCCGACTTCCGCCGGAAGCCCCGCGAGCATCGCATAGGCCAGCGACTGCGGGATCAGCATGATCGTGACGATCACCGCGGCGACGAGATCGTTGGCGAGCGTTTCGCGCCCGTAGCGCCGGCCCCAGTCGAGGATCGGGAAGTAGCGCCGCATCCGGGCTTGCCTTTCTCGCAAAACGGGGCGGCCAGTGTGGCCGCCCCCAGGGATCGGCCCGCAGGCCGACAGGGAGTTCCGTCAGAGCCCGTTGACGGGCACCTTGAGATAGGTCTTGCCGTCTTCCTCGGGCGGCGGCATCTGGCCTGCCCGCATGTTCACCTGCAACGACGGGATGATCAGCCGCGGCATGGCGAGCGTCGCGTCGCGCGCCTGGCGCATCCGCACGAAGTCCTCCATCGGCTTGCCCGCGCCCACGTGGACGTTCAGCGCCTTCTGTTCGCCCACCGTGGTTTCCCAGGCATAGGTGTCGCGGCCCGGGGCCTTGTAGTCGTGGCCGACGAAAACGCGGGTTTCGTCGGGCAGCGCGAGGATCTTCTGGATCGAGGCATAGAGCGTTTCGGCCGAACCGCCCGGAAAGTCGCAGCGCGCCGTGCCGAAATCGGGCATGAAGAGCGTGTCGCCGACGAAGGCCGCATCCTCGATCACATAGGTGAGGCAGGCGGGGGTGTGGCCGGGCGTGTGCAGCACGCGGCCGCGCAGGCCGCCGATCTCGAAGGTGTCGCCCTCGCGGAAGAGCCGGTCGAACTGGCTGCCGTCGCGCTGGAATTCGGTGCCCTCGTTGAAGACCTTGCCGAAGGTGTCCTGCACCACGGTGATCTTCTCGCCGATGCCGATCTGGCCGCCCACACGCTGCTGGATATAGGGCGCGGCCGACAGGTGATCGGCATGGACATGGGTTTCGAGGATCCAGCGGATGTCGAGCCCTTCGGCGCGCACATGCGCGATGACCTCGTCGGCCGATCGCGTGTCGGTCCGGCCCGAGGCATAGTCGAAATCCAGCAC
>SBFT01000032.1 GCA_006227805.1 Paracoccaceae bacterium | reverse complement strand
CGCGTCCCTCCGCACCGCTCGCAGCGGTCGCATCGGACTGGCGGGTCGCGGAAGGCACGCTGGGCATCGCGGTCACCCAACTGGGCAGCCGGGTCGAAGGCGGCTTCGCCGACTGGACCGCCGCCATCGCCTTCGAGCCGCGCGACACCCCCGGCCCCGCCGGCAACGTCGAGGTGACCATCGCCATCGGCTCGCTCAGCCTCGGCTCGGTCACGTCACAGGCGCTCGGGGCGGATTTCTTCGATGCCGCCGCGTTCCCGACCGCCACCTTCACCGCTACGATCCTGACGACGGAAACCGGCCATGTCGCCGAAGGCGTGCTCACCATCCGCGACCAGAGCCTCCCCGTCTCGCTGCCCTTCGACCTGACGATCGACGGCGACACCGCCAGGATGTCCGGCAGCACCTCCGTGAACCGGATGGATTTCGGTATCGGCGCGACGGCACAGCCGACCGAACAGAACGTGGGCTTCGCGGTCGAAATCTCGGTCGCCCTGACCGCTGAACGCGCCACCGACTGATCATGAAAAAAACCGCCGGGCCCGGCCCGGCGGTTCTGCTTTCCAGCAATCAGGCCGGATCAGTCGGCCTTCATCGCCTCGACCGAGATCTGGACGGCGACTTCATCGCCGACGAAGGGCGCGAACTGGCCCAGCCCGAAGTCCGAGCGCAGCAGCGTGGTCGTCGCGTCGAAGCCCGCCCACGGCTTGTTCGCCATCGGATGATCGCCGACCTGGTTCAGCTTGGCGTCCAGCACGACCGACTTGGTCACGCCGTTCAGGGTCAGATCGCCGGTGATCAGCGCGGTGGTGTCGCCCGTCACCTCGATGCCGGTCGAGGTGAAGCTGACCATCTCGTCATCGGTGGCGCCGAAGAAGTCGGGCGACATGAAATGGTCGAAGCGCGCCTGCCAGCCGGTCAGCATCGACTTGACGGGCATCGACACCGTCACCGACGAATTCGCCGGGTTTTCCTGGTCGAACATGATCTCGCCCTCGAAGCCCGAGAACATGCCCCAGGTCGTCGAATAGCCAAGGTGGTCATAGCTGAACAGGATCTGGCTGTGGCTTGCGTCCAGGACGTATTTCTGGGGCTCGGCCGCAGCGATGGTGGCCGCGCCGGCAAGGGCCGCGGCAAGAACGAGGTGTTTCATTCGGGAACTCCGGAACAGGTTGGTTGAACTCCACCGCAAGATGTGGAGTGTCAGCCCGTTCCGACAACCCGGTATCTGGTAACACGTCCTGTGGAAAACTGAACACTGGTGCGCGTCAGCGCACCAGATCGCCCAGCTGCATCCGCAACGCGTGGCGCGCCTCGGGGTCGAACAGCGGCAGGCTCAGCAACACGCTGCCGTCGACGTCCCAGATCTCCAGCTGACGCTTGTAGATCTTGGCGGCGCCCAGGGTGTCATAGCTGCGCCGCAGGACGGTCTGGGGGCGCCCGCGCTCATTTCGCTGCAGGATGCGCATCTCGCGGCGGATCGGGTCGAAATAGACCTCCGGTTGCGCATAGGACTTGTTGCGCAGGATCAGGGCCATGCCGCAGAAGGCGAAGAAGATCGACGCCCCCAGCTTGTAGAGCATCAGGCCCGGGTCCCCGTTCGAGCCCGGAAGCAGCCACAGACCCGGCGCCGCCAGGATGAAGATCGTGCCGGTAAAGCGGAACAGCGCCCGCAACAGGACCTTGTTGCCCTCGAAACCGATCCGGACCGGGACCATCTGTTCCACATCCGATACGTATCGGCCTGTCGGAAACAGGGTCTCTTTCAAGTTCAATGCCGACATGCTCTGCTTCCGTCCGCTGCCACCAGGGAAATGTCTTGCTGCATCTTCCGGCGACACCCTGCCCCCACAAGCGGGCCGCAATGTGGCTTTTGCGCGAAAAGACGCGGGCACGTCGCCAGCCCTGACGACACGGCCTTGCGACGCGACGAGAAACGTGTATACGGGGCGCTCTTCCGCACGGTTTTGAACCGCGCATCCCTCGTGGCGGGCAGCGGAAGATCTTGTCCCGCCTTTGAAATGCGCCTCGACAGAAGCAGGAGTGCACATGCCGCTATACGAGCATGTCTTTATCGCGCGTCAGGACTTGTCCAACACGCAAGCCGAAGGCCTCATCGAACATTTCGGTGCCATCCTCGCCGACAACGGCGGCAAACTCGTCGAGCACGAGTATTGGGGCGTCAAGACGATGGCCTACAAGATCAACAAGAACCGCAAGGGCCATTACGCCTATCTACGCACCGACGCGCCGGCCCCCGCCGTGCAGGAGATGGAGCGCCTGATGCGTCTGCATGAAGACGTGATGCGCGTTCTGACCGTGAAGGTCGACGCGCACGAGGAAGGCCCCTCGGCCCAGATGCAGAAACGTGATGATCGCGGTGACCGTGGCGATCGCGGTGACCGTGGCGATCGCGGTGATCGCGGTGATCGTGGCGAACGCCGCGAACGTCGCCCCTGACCTGAGAAAAGGACGCTAGATCATGGCAGCAAAACCGTTTTTCCGCCGTCGTAAAGTGTGCCCCTTCTCGGGCGAGAACGCACCTGCGATCGACTACAAGGACACCCGCCTTCTGCAGCGCTACATCTCGGAGCGGGGCAAGATCGTCCCCAGCCGGATCACCGCCGTTTCGGCCAAGAAGCAGCGCGAACTTGCGCGCGCGATCAAGCGCGCCCGGTTCCTGGCCCTGCTTCCCTATGCAGTGAAGTAAGGAGGAAGACCGATGCAAGTGATCCTTCTGGAACGCGTGGCCAAGCTGGGCCAGATGGGCGACGTCGTCGATGTCCGCCCCGGCTATGCCCGAAACTTCCTCCTGCCGCAGGGCAAGGCGCTGACCGCCTCCGAACGCAACATCGCTCAGTTCCAGGCGCAGAAGGCGCAACTGGAAGCGACCAACCTCGAGACCCGCAAGGAGGCCGAGGCCCTGGGCGCGCGCCTCGACGGTCAGAAGTTCGTCGTGATTCGCCAGGCCTCCGACGGCGGCGCGCTCTATGGCTCGGTCACCACGCGTGACGCGGCCGAAGCGGCCACCGCAGCCGGCTTCACCGTCGACCGCAAGCAGGTGGTCATCGACCGCCCGATCAAGGAACTGGGTCTGCACAGCGTGCAGGTCATCCTGCACCCCGAAGTCACGGTCTCGATCCAGCTGAACGTTGCCCGTTCGGCCGAGGAAGCCGAACTTCAGGCATCCGGCAAGACCATCCAGGAACTTGCCGCCGAGGAAGAAGCCGCAGCGGAATTCGAGATCGCCGAACTGTTCGACGATATCGGCGCCGCGCAGATGGACGACGACGGCGACATGCCCGGCCGTCCCGCGGGCGACGCGGACGACGCCCGGGCCTGAGACGCCCTCTTCTCCGGCACATCATCGGGCCGCGCCTGCCGGGCGCGGCCCTTTCTCGTGGCAAGGGGTCTTGGGCGGCGCTCCGCCGATCGGGAAATCGCAGGTTGCGCGCGTGTCGCGAAGCAGGCTAACCCTGCATTCGATCGACACTATGCGACTGTCCCGATGACCCATCTCTCACGCAGAAGCCTGCTTGCCGCCCTCGCCGTCCTGCCCATCGCGGCCTGCGGCGCCCAGGACAGGACACCCGTGGCGGCGCGCGCGGTCTTCGATCCGCCGCTGCACCCGAACGAAACGCCCGCCCTGCGCGCGAAGATCAACAAATGGGCCGATCACTACGAGGTGCCGCGCAGCCTGGTGCACCGCGTCGTCATCCGCGAAAGCACCCACAATCCTGCCGCCCGGAACGGCCCCTACATGGGGCTCATGCAGATCCATCCCAACACCGCGCGCGGCATGGGCTACCAGGGCAGCGCCGAAGGACTTCTGGATGCGGAAACCAACCTGAAATACGCGGTCAAGTATCTGCGCGGCGCCTGGCTGGTCTCGGGCGGCAACCCGGACGCAGCCGTCATGTGGTATGCGCGCGGCTATTACTACGAGGCCAAGCGCCTCGGACTGCTGGAAGAAACCGGCCTGAAGACATGACGGCAAGCCCCTGACATGAAAAGAAAAAGGCCGCCTCTCGGGGCGGCCTTTGTCCTTTGCGGCGCGGTGCGGCCTATTCGTCGTCCAGCGCCTCGACGGCCTTTTGCAGATCGTCCTTGCTGACGGTCTTTTCCGCCACCTTCGCCAGTTCGGCGATGTAGTCGATCACCTTGTCCTCGAAGATCGGCGCGCGCAGTTGCTGCTGCATCTGCGGGTTCTTCTGCACGAATTCGAAGAACTGGCGCTCCTGTCCCGGGTATTGGCGGGCCTGCTGCATGATGGCCTGTGTCATCTCGGCGTCCGAGACCGTCACTTCCGCCTTGCGGCCCATCTCGGCCAGCAGGAGCCCCAGGCGCACGCGACGCTCGGCCAGTTTCAGGTGTTCGTCGGTGGCCTCGATCGCATCGTGGTTGTGATCGTGGACGTCGGGGTTGTCCTCGTGCCACAACTGGTGCGCGATCTGGTCGGCCTCGGCCTTCACCAGGGTCGGCGGCAGCTCGAAGCTGACCATCCCGTCCAGAGCGTCCAGCATCGCGCGCTTCATCACCGCGCGGGCGGCGCCGGCATATTCGGCCTCCAGACGCTCGGCGATCTGGGATTTCAGGGTGGCCAGATCCTCGGCGCCGAACTTCTTCGCCAGATCGTCGTTGATCTCGGCCGGAACCGGTTCCTTGACGTCCTTGATGGTGCAGTCGAAGGTCGCTTCCTTGCCGGCCAGGTGCGCCGCTCCGTATTCGGTCGGGAAGGTGACGGTCACGGTCTTCTCGTCGCCGACCTTCACGCCGATCAACTGATCCTCGAAGCCGGGAATGAAGCTGTTGGACCCCAGGACCAGCGGGTAATCCTCGGCGCTGCCCCCGTCGAAGGCTTCACCGTCGACCTTGCCGACGAAGTCGAACACGATCTGATCGCCTTCCTTGGCCTTGGCGCCCTTCTTGCGCGAGGTGAAGTCCTGCGCGGTTTCGGCCAGGCTGGCCAGGGCCTCGTTGATGGCGGTCTCCTCGGCCTTCACGACCAGCTTCTCGACCTTGATGTTCGAGACGTCGACTTCCGGGATCTCGGGCAGCGCCTCGTAGGACAGTTCGACCTGGACGTCGTCGCCTTCCTTCCAGTCCTCGTTCGTCATCTTGACCTGGGGCTGCAGCGCCGGACGGTCGCCGCTTTCCTCGAAATGCCGCGACATCGCGCCGTCGATCGTTTCCTGCATGGCTTCGCCCATCAGGCGCGGACCGAACTGCTTCTTCAACAGCGGCATCGGCACCTTGCCCTTGCGGAAGCCCTTCATCTCGATCTCGGGCTGCGCCTCGGCCAGCTTTTCGTTCACCTTGGCCTCCAGTTCGGCCGCCGTGACGGTGATCGCATAGGCGCGTTTCAGTCCTTCTTTCAGGGTCTCGGTGACTTGCATCGGTCGGTCCTGTTTCGTTGGGGCATGTCAGGTCCGGACAGGATGTCCGCGCAGCCCGCGTGACGGTTCGCGGCGTTCTAGACGTCCAGAACAGGCCCTGCAAGCGGGAAAAGTCGCCGGTGCCGCCGCGGGATGTCAGGGCGCCGACCGGCCTGCCCTGGCTGTCCGGCGTCTGGTGCGGGTGGAGGGACTTGAACCCCCACGCCTTGCGGCGCCAGAACCTAAATCTGGTGCGTCTACCAATTTCGCCACACCCGCATCCGACCGGGGCGTGATTAGCAAAGCTCCAGCGCCGATGCGAGGGGAAAACGCTCGCGGTTCCGCAGCGCCCAGAGGGCGGCCTCGTGGCGGCGCAGGATCGGGCGGGCGGACCGCAGCGCCATGTCCCCGGCCCGGGCCAGCGACGGCACCGCGGCCAGCAGACGCGCACGCGCCAGCGGACTGAAGGATCCCAGAACCGATGGCCCGGGGTTGAAGCTCTCGCTGGGCAGTCCATCCGAACTCAGGATCTCGTGGGCAGGACATTGCAGGTGGATATAGGTCACGTCCGTGACGTCATCGGCCACGCGAACCCGGGCATCGTCCACCAGATGGGCGGCCGCGGCCAGCACCTCGTCCTCACCATAGCAGAGTTGCGCGCGCGGGCCCTCGAGCAGAACCCGGTGCCGGGGCGACACCAGCATCGTGCGGTTCGGTCGGTCCGGGCCGAAGGCATGACGCAGGATCCGCACCGGGCGGCTGCCCGGGTTGGCGGCCAGTGCCGCCCGGCCCAGCCGCGTCCGCCCGACCCAGATCAGCGGTTGAGGTCCGGAATCGCGCGTCAGGACCCTGTCGCCCACGCGCAGCGTCTCGACCGGGCGGGCGCCCCGGACGGTTTCGATCAGCGTGCCGGGCGTGAAGCAGGCAGGCGTCGCGATCTCGACATTCTCGATCGGGGGGCGGCTGCCGCTGCCGGGGCCTTCGCCGGCCGAGACGACCTCGAGGGCAACATCGCGCGGCGGGAGCCGGTCGATGAAGGCCAGCCCTTCGATCGTGGCGTAACTGGGGTTCGAATTGTTGAAGTTGACCGCCAGCGCCCGAAAGGTCTCTCCGGTCGCGGGGTCGCGCAGCAGGACTTCGAACTCGGCCTCGACCATGGTGCTCTGCGCATAGGTCTGGCCATCGAAGGATTGCGTCGCCAGAAGCCGCTGGTTGCCGTCGTTGTCGTCGAAGGTCGTGTCCGCGCCGGCGTCGTTGATCCCGATCTGTTCGAAATTCGACGAGTTCAGCGTGATCGTCCGCCCGATCAGGTGCGTGCCGTCGCCCTGCGTGATCCCGCTCAGCTGGCCGCCGCCCGAAACCGTGATCTGCGAGGCGCCCAGGGCCCAGAAGGAATATGCAGCCACCTCCGCCCTCCCGAGCGAAACCATTCATTTACCACCATCCGGAAGCCATCTGCGATCCCTTTGTGGCGGAAAAAAGGCGATGGCCTGACGGTTCGTGAAAACCCTGCAACTGCCGCCCGGCGACCACATGTCGCCGGAGACGGGCGCGCGACGGGACATGTGGCGCGGGCCTGCTACTGGCGGCTCGCGCCGTCCCTCGGGCCCGTGTCTTTGTGATCACGGCCACGCGGGAAAGATCGGGCATCGGGCAAAAATCCTCCCGGTTTAACCGAAGTTTAAGTAGTCTGTGAAAAAAACGAGGCAGTAGAGCGAGTTATCCCATGAAACCCACCTCTGGTGGCTATAATGCCATGCGCCGGGCCAGCCACCCGGCCTATTTTCCCGGCCAGATCGAACTGGGCGGATTGCCGACAGGCGCCGAAGTCCTGACCCTGGACGGCGCGCTTCCCGTCGAGCATCTGACGATCGGCGACCGCGTCATCACCCGCACCGCCGGCGCCACGCGTCTCGTCGATCTGTCGGTCGACACCGTGACGGAACACGCGGTCGAAATCACCGGCGGCGCCCTGGGCAAGATGGACCCTGACGCGACGCTGATCCTGCCGGCCAGCCAGATTGTCCTGCTGCGCGACTGGCGCGCCCGGGTCATGTTCGGCCAGCCGCAGGTCGCGGTTCCGGTCGGTGTCCTGGTCGATCACGGTTTCATCCGCGACCTGGGCGAGCGTGAAATGCGCCTGCACCGGCTGATCTTCGACCGCGATCACGTGATCTATGCGTCGGGCCTGGAACTCTGCTGCGTCCCGCGCAGCAGGCAACCCGGCGTGCGCCTGCGCACCGCCGCCTGAGGGTCAGAGACCCAGCGCACGGAAAACCCCGGGCAATTCCTCGGGGATGTCCTCGGCGATCAGGCCGGGGCCGAAACTGCGCGCGCATTCGACATGCAGCCAGGCGGCGGTCTCGGCCGCCCGCATCGGATCGAAGCCCCGCGCCAGAAGGCCGGTGATGAAGCCCGCCAGCACGTCGCCTGACCCGGCGGTGGCCAGCCAGGGGGCGGCCCGGTCGTGATTGGCCGGGTTGACCGAACAGCGGCCGTCGGGTGCGGCAATGACGGTGTCGGGGCCCTTGAACAGCACGACGCAGCCCGCACGTTTCGCCGCCTCGCGCGTGGCGTCGAGCTTGGAATAGGCGGGGCCCCGGGTCGGAGTGGCGTTCAGTGTCCCGGCGATGTCGGGAAAGAGGCGTGCGAACTCGCCCGCATGGGGCGTCAGCACGCAGCCCTCGCCCAGCATGGCGAACAACGCCTGCGGATCGCCCGCATAGGCCGTCAGCGCATCGGCGTCGAGGACAACAGCCGGGCGATGCGGCGCCGCCAGACCCAGCGGCACAAGCTCCCGCGCCCTGTCCACGCCCAAACCGGGCCCGAGGCAGAGCGCGTTGAACCGCCGATCCTCCAGCAACGCCGCAAGCGCCCCTGCCCCGTCGACCCGCCTGATCATGATGGCAGTCAGATGCGCCGCATGTTCCGCCACCGCCGCCTTTTCGCACGCGACCGAGACCAGCCCCGCC
>SBFT01000237.1 GCA_006227805.1 Paracoccaceae bacterium | reverse complement strand
CTTGTCCTTGCGCACATAGTCGCGGTCCTGGATCGTGGTCACGATCGAGGCATAGGTGGAGGGCCGGCCGATCCCAAGCTCTTCCATCCGCTTGACCAGCGTCGCCTCGGTGTAGCGGGGCGGCGGCTGGGTGAAGTGCTGCTCGGGCGCGATCGCGCGCTTGTCGGCCGCCTCGCCGCGCATGATCTGTGGCAGGCGCGCGCCGTCCTCGTCGCCGTCGTCGTCGCGGCCCTCTTCGTAGACTTTCAGGAACCCGTCGAACAGCACCACCTGACCGGTCGCGCGCAGCCCGACCTGACCGTCGCGGCTGCCGATCTCGGCCACGGTCCGTTCCAGCCGCGCGCCTTCCATCTGGCAGGCGATGGTGCGTTTCCAGATCAGGTCATAGAGCCGACGCTGGTCGGACTCGGTCAGGCGCAGGCTGTCGGGATCGGCGGCCATGTCGGTCGGGCGGATGCACTCGTGGGCTTCCTGCGCGTTCTTGGCCTTGTTCTTGTAGAGCCGGGGATTGGCCGGGACATAGTCGGCCCCGTAGCGTTTTGCGATTTCGGCGCGGGTGGCGGCGACCGCCTCGGGGGCCATGTCGATGCCGTCGGTGCGCATGTAGGTGATGTGGCCGGCCTCGTAGAGGCGCTGCGCCGCGCTCATCGTCTGGCGCGCGCCCATGCCGAACTTGCGGCTGGCCTCCTGTTGCAGGGTCGAGGTCATGAAGGGGGCCGCCGGGTTTCTGGTGGCGGGCCTGGCCTCGACCGACTGGACGCTCAGGTCGCGGCTGGTGATGGCCTGGACCGCCAGTTCCGCCTGGGTCTGGTTCTCGATGTCGTGGCGCTCGAGCTTCCTGCCCGCCAGCGCGACGAGGCGCGCCTGGTATTCCTGGCCGCGCGGCGTGGCCAGGGTCGCCGTGACCGACCAGTATTCGCGGGCGCGGAAGGCCTCGATCTCCATCTCGCGTTCGACGATCAGGCGCAGGGTGACGGACTGCACGCGGCCCGCGGACTTTGCTCCGGGCAGCTTGCGCCACAGGACGGGCGAGAGGTTGAAGCCCACCAGGTAGTCCAGCGCGCGGCGCGCCAGGTAGGCCTCGACCAGGGGCATGTCGACCTGGCGGGGGTGCTTCATCGCCTCGTCCACCGCGGCCTTGGTGATGGCATTGAAGGTCACGCGGCTGACGGCGGTGTCCTTCCCGATCGAGCGCCGCTTGGTGAGGGCTTCCTGAAGGTGCCAGCTGATCGCCTCGCCCTCGCGGTCGGGGTCGGTGGCCAGGATCAGGGTGCTGTCGTTGTCCAGCGCGTCGGCGATGGCCTTGACGTGCTTGCGGCTGTCGGGGGCAATCTCCCAGAGCATGGAAAAGCCGTCGTCGGGATCGACCGAACCATCCTTGGCGGGCAGGTCGCGGACATGGCCGTAGGAGGCGAGAACGGTGTATTCCGGCCCGAGGTACTTGTTGATCGTTTTGGCCTTGGCCGGAGATTCGACAACAACTACGGGCATTTAGCAAATAACCTCAACGCTCGGATCGGGCTGGTGTATGACCGGGCTTCATGTGGCGTGCAAGGGGGTATTGTCAAACCGGCGATCGGGCGGGGGGTGTGCCGACCGCGGCGGGGGCGGAATTTTCGAGGAAAATTCCGGGCCGTTTTCCGGGTCGGAAAACGGTTCCGCGGCGATCGGATCGGGCAGGCCGTCAGGCGCGCCGGGCCAGCAGGCCGCCCGCGCGCCGCTCGATCCGGCCATCGAGTTCGAGGTCGACCAGCACCGGCCCGACGCTGCGGGCGGGCGCGCCCAGGTCGCGGATCAGCTGGTCCTCGGCCACCGGCGCCAGGCCCAGCCTCTCGAGGATGCGGTGCGGCAACCCGGGGTCGGGTCCTTGCGCCTGGGCGTGGGCGGGCGCCCGGGTGCCGCGCCATCCGGCGTCATCGCGCAGGGGCCTTGCGGCGTCTTGCCGGACAGGGTTTGAGCGCGCGGGGCGTGACCGGGCGGGGTCAGGCCGGTCCAGCGCCGCCAGCACGTCCGCCGCGCCGCGCACCAGATGCGCGCCGTCCCGGATCAGGATGTTGCAGCCCGCCGCGCGCGGGTCGAGCGGGTGTCCCGGCACCGCCATCACCTCGCGCCCGAGGTCGGCAGCGTCGCGTGCCGTGATGAGGCTGCCGGATTTCGCCGCGGCCTCGACCACCACGACGCCGGGCGACAGGCCCGCGATCAGGCGGTTGCGGCGTGGAAAATGGCGCGCGGTGGGGGCAAGGCCCATCGGCTGGTCCGACAGCCGCAGGCCGCGTCCGGCGATGTCGCGCGCAAGGCCCGCGTTCTCGGGCGGGTAGATCACGTCGACGCCGCCCGCCATCACTGCGATCGTGCCCGTGGGCAGCGCCGCCTGGTGGGCCGCCGCGTCGATGCCGCGTGCCAGGCCCGAGACCACGACGAGGCCCGCCGCGCCCAGGTCCTGCGCCAGCCCCCGCGCCATCCGCAGCCCCAGCGAGGACGCGTTGCGCGCGCCCACCATGGCGACAGCCGGACGGCGCGCCAGGTCCGGGTCGCCGATCGCCCAGAGCAGGGGCGGCGCCTCGTCGAGATGCGCAAGTGCAAGGGGGTAGTCCGAAGCCCCAAGGCACAAAAGCCGCGCTTCGGCGGCTTTTGCGGCCTTTAGTTCTGCTTCGATCACGCCAGCGGGGCAGATTTCATACCCCGATATCCCGGCGTCCGCCGCCACTTCGGGCAGCGCGGCCAGCGCGTTCTGCGCGGTGCCATGCTCGGCCATGAGGCGGTGGAACGTCGCCACACCGACCCGACGCGAGCGCAATAGGCGGAGCCACAGAAACCGATCTTCTTCCGTGGTGGGTGGGAGTGGGGGGTGAGTGGAAGAATGGGGTTCTTCGGTCATCCGTGGCTCCGCCCGCTTGCAGAATCGGTTCTAGAGCAGCCTGGTTAACAA
>SBFT01000076.1 GCA_006227805.1 Paracoccaceae bacterium | reverse complement strand
GGGCAGGATCACCTGCGCGGTGAACTGCGCCGGCATCGGCACGGCCGAAAAGACCATCCACAAGGGCGGCGCGCACAGCCTCGACCATTACCGCCGGATCATCGACATCAACCTCACGGGCAGCTTCAACGTCGCGCGCCTTGCGGCGCTCGAGATGTCCAGGAACGACCCCGAGGCCGACGGCGCGCGCGGCGTGATCATCAACACCGCCTCGGTCGCGGCCTTCGACGGGCAGAAGGGCCAGGTGGGCTATGCCTCGTCCAAGGGCGGAATCGTCGGCATGACGCTGCCGATGGCGCGGGACCTTGCCCGCGACGGCATCCGCGTGATGACCATCGCACCGGGCATCTTCATGACGCCCATGCTGGCCAGCCTTCCCGAAGAGGTGCAGAAGCAACTGGCCGCAGACGTGCCCTGCCCGCCGCGTCTGGGCGATCCGGCGGAATATGCGCGCCTTGCCGGCTTCATCGTCGAGACGGGCTATCTGAACGGCGAGGTCATCCGCATCGACGGCGCGCTCCGGATGCGCTGATGGCGCTGCAGAACCGCGTCCAGCCCACGGGCGAGATCGTCGCGCATCCCGCGCGCGGTCTCTTCATGGGCAATCGCGGCATCCTGCATGACGACGCGCAACGGCTGGGGGCGGCCCGCTGGCGTCACAAGGCGTGGGTGACCTGCGTCCTCTCCTTCAAGGGGCGTCGGCGCGCGCTGATGGCGCCGGGGCGCTATACCGAGCTGTTCTTCCATGACGAGGCCGTGGCGCTGGCCGCAGGTCACCGGCCCTGCGCCGAATGCCGTCGGGCGGAGTATCTCGCCTATCGGAGCGCGACGGGCATCCCCGGTCGCGCCGTGGATCTCGACCGGCAACTGCACCGGGCGCGGGCGGTCCCGCGTCTCCACCGCCAGCGCCGTCACGCGGGCGATATCCGCGACCTGCCGGACGGTGTCTTCATTCTGCGGGACGAAGGACCCTGCCTTGTCCATGGTGACAGCCTGCGGCCGTTCGCGCCCGCGGGCTATGGCCCGCCCCTGCCCAGGCCGCGCGGCGGCGCGGTCGCGGTCCTGACGCCGGAGCCTTCGGTCGAGGCGCTGCGCAACGGCTACATCCCCGTGCTGCGGCTGGGCGCCTAGGCTCAGCCGCCCGCCTTCTCCTCCAGCGCCAGCCACTCCTCTTCCGCGGCGGACAGCTTGTCCTGCCGCTGGGTCAGGGCCTCGGTCGCCTTGCGGAACTTCACCGGCTCGCGCGTGAAGAGATCGGGGTCCGACAGCAGCTCGGACAATTTGGCGATCTCGGCCTCCAGCCGCGCGATCTCGGCCGGAAGCGCCTCGAGGCGGTGCTTCTCGGTAAAGCTCAGGCGCGCGGCGCTCTCGCGCGGGCGCGGCTCGGCCGCCTTCACCTTGGGCGCCTGGGCATTGGTTTCCTTCGGCTTCTCCCCCTGCGCGGTCAGCGCCTTCTGGGCCTGGTAATCGCTCCAGCCCCCCGCATAGACCACGGCGCGACCATCGCCCTCCATCGCCACCGTGGTGGCGGCGACGCGGTCGAGGAAATCGCGGTCATGGCTGACCAGAAGGACCGTGCCGTCGTAATCGCCCAGCAGGTCCTGCAGCAGGTCCAGCGTTTCGACGTCCAGATCGTTCGTGGGCTCGTCCAGCACCAGGACGTTGCTGTCCTGCGCCATCAGCCGCGCCAGCAGCAGGCGGGCCTTCTCGCCCCCCGACAGCGATCCCACCGGCGCGCGCGCCTGCGCCTCGTCGAAGAGGAAATCCTTGAGGTAGGCCACCACATGCCGCGGCTGGCCGCGCACCATCACCTGATCGGCCCGCCCCGAGACGCGCATCGCGGGCTCGCCCGTCAGACTTTCCCAGAGGCTCGCCTGCGGGTCGAGCTGCGCCCGCGCCTGGTCGAAGACCGCGATCTGCAGACCGGTGCCTTGCGTGACGCCTCCGGTATCGGGCGCGACGTCGCCCAGAAGCATCTTCAGAAGCGTGGTCTTGCCCACGCCGTTCGGGCCCACGAAGGCCACCCGGTCGCCGCGCGTGATCGTCAGGGAAAACGGCCTCAGAATCACCTTGTCGCCATAAGCCTTTGAAATCCCAGTCGCCTCGAAGACCTTCCTGCCGGATGTCGCCCCCGCTTCCAGGCTCAGCGCGGCCGTGCCCTGCCGGCGGATCTGGTTTGCGCGCTCAGCCCTCAGCGCGGCCAGCGCGCGCACCCGTCCCTGGTTGCGCTTGCGCCGGGCGCTGATGCCTTCGACGGCCCAGCGCGCCTCGGCCTTGATCTTGCGGTCCAGCTTGTGACGGGCCTGGTCCTCGTCCTCCCAGGTCTTGTCGCGCCATTCCTCGAAATGCGCGAAACCGCGCTCCTGCCGCCGCACCTGGCCCCGGTCGATCCACAAGGTCGCACGCGTCAGGGCGCGCAGGAAGGCGCGGTCGTGGCTGATCAGCACGAAACCTGCACGGGTCTGGGACAATTCCGCCTCGAGCCAGGCGATGGCCTCGATGTCGAGATGGTTCGTAGGCTCGTCCAGCAGCATCAGGTCGGGCGCCTCGGCCATCAGCCGCGCCAGCGCCGCGCGCCGCCTCTCGCCGCCGCTGGCGGTCGCCACCGGGCGCGCGGGATCGAATTTCAGCCCTTCCGCCGCGCGTTCGACCTTGTAGAGTTCACCCGGCTCCAGCCCCGCCATGGCGAAATCGCCCAGGGTGGCGAAGCCGCTCATGTCGGGGTCCTGCTCCATGTAGCCGACGCTCTGCCCCGGCGGCAGGATGACCTCGCCGCGATCCGGCTCGACCAGGCCCGCCATCACCTTCATCAGCGTCGACTTTCCGGACCCGTTGCGCCCCACCAGCGCCACCCGGTCGCCCGGGTGCACCGCCAGGTCCAGCCCGTCGAACAGCGGCCGCCCCCCGAAGGTCAGCGAAATGCCGGACAATTGAAGAAGCGGAGCCTGTGCCATGCGCGTGCAGCTAAACCCGCGCCCCGCCAGCGTCAATTCCCCCTGCCTCTTTCTGGTTCCAAATACGCAATCGCGACAGTCAGGCCAGCGCGCGCAGCAGACGCTTGCGCGCGGGCGGGATCGCCCCGATCTCGACGCCCGTGAAGACATGCAGCGTGTTCATCTGGCGGTCGACGACCGCATGATCGCTGACCCAGCCCCCCATCAGCAGGTATGTCCTCAGCAGGGGCGGCATCCGCAGCATCGCCTTGGCCATGTCGGGCTTGCGCCGGAGGCGCGCGGCGAACCGGAAGACATCCGGCGCCTTGACCCGCGGGAGCCAGCGTTTCGGCCCCAGGTGCCGCGCCTTCAGCATCGCGAAAGCGTCCAGATAGGCCTGCGTCTCGGTGCCCGCGAAGGACGAACAGCCGAACAGCATCTCGATCCGGTTGGCATCGACGAACCCGGTCATCGCGCCCCAGGCCAGACGCAGGATATCGGGGTCGCGCAGATCGGGATCGATGCAGAAGCGTCCCATCTCGACCATGCGGCCCTCGAATCCCGCAAGCGCCGAAAGGTCGTAGAACTGGGCCGAGTAGCTGGCCGCCAGATCGCCGCCGCCCTCCAGGACCAGCATCCGGAAACAGCACGCCAGGCGCCCGGTGGCGATCTCCTCGATCAGGATGTGGGCGCAGGTCGCGTCGAAGGCGTCGCCATCGCGGGCTCCGGTGCGGAAGGCCCTGCCGCGCAGATCCTGCGCCGCGTCCAGATCCTCCGCGGTCGTGGCCATCCGGGCGCGGTAGCGCCCGCGCGTCAGGGTCGGAAATGTCGCCTGCATCCCGCCGTCGCCCCTCGTGTCGTCCGCAGCTTTACGCGGCGCCATCCTGCCACGCAAGCGATGACAGGGCGGTGACGGCTCGGGCCCGACACGGCCTCATTCGTTCAGGAACTGGCCCGCGTTGAAGTTGCCGAGATTGCCGAGGAGCTGGCGCAGGAAGCTGCGGTTCGAGACCGAGCTTTCCGTGACGCGGCGCGACAATTGCACCACGCGGCCGTCCTGCAGTCCGAAGCGTTCGATGTTCTCGACGACGCCCTGCTGGTTGAAGCTGATCGCCACGACCTCGCGGTCGATCACCCGGGGCTCGCGGGGCCCGAAGGTGCTGATCCGGCTCGCGACATAATAATAGCCGCCCTCGTTCAGGACGCCGGACGAGGACGGGGTGCCCACGGTTTCGGCGACGCTGTCGCGGGTGTCGACGCCGACCACGATCTCGGCCAGGTCTTCCTCGCTGGGGACATAGCCGTGCTTGCGCACCTGCTCGACGCATCCGGCAAGGCCGAGGGTCAGGCAGGCGACAAGGGCCATGCGCCCCAGGCGGCGCAGGTGGAATGCATCTGTCCTCATGGTGCCCTCTTGCCCTGTCGGTCGGTGCCTCGTATCCCGATTACAGAAGGATCACCTCGTGTTCAAGAAACGAAAGCAGGATGGACATGGCCCAGCCCGCGAATCCCGCCCTGATCCGGGTCGCCGACCTGAAACCCGCGTCGGGTCTCGACTTCGCGCTCGAACCCGATGCCGAGGCACGCGCCTCGCTCGCGGCCGAGATCGGCGCCGATGCGCTGCGCAAGCTGCGCTTCTCGGGCCGGATCGAGGCGGAGGGCAGGCGCGACTGGCGCCTGACCGGCCGACTGGGCGCGACCGTGGTCCAGCCCTGCGTGGTGACGCTCGAGCCGGTGACGACCCGGATCGACACCGATGTGCGCCGCCTCTACCTGGCCGATTACGCCGAACCCGACGAGTCCGAGGCCGAGATGCCGGAGGACGAGACCATCGAGGCCCTGCCCGCCGAGATCGACCTGGACGCCGTGATGGCCGAGGCGCTGGTGCTGGCGCTGCCGCTCTATCCGCGCGCGCCGGGGGCCGCGACGGGCGAGGCCGTCTTCACCGAACCCGGCAAGCAGCCGATGCGGGACGAGGATACGCGCCCCTTCGCGGGCCTCGCGCAGTTGCGCGACAAGCTGGCCCGCGACGACGGGCCGGACGGCTGAGACGCCTGCGCGCCTTGAAAAGGCACAAGAAAAAAGCGGTTGCGGCGGCGCCAAATCCGCGTATTTTCGCGCGCTCATCGGAATTAGCGTTGGACAAGCGGCAGGCACGGGCCTAAACGCCTGTCACGCCGCAACGGATGTAACGGAATCGCTGCCGCCCTGCCCCTCCCGGGAAAGATGCGTGGCCCAAACAGATGAAGGTTGAGACATGGCTGTCCAACAGAACAAAGTGTCGAAGTCGCGCCGCAACAACCGCCGGGCACATGATGCGCTGGTTGCCGCGAACCCGAACGAATGCCCCAATTGCGGCGAGCTGAAGCGCCCGCACCATGTCTGCGCCTCCTGCGGGCATTACGATGACCGCGAAGTCATCGCCATGACCGAAGAGATCGATCTGGACGAAGACGCGGCCTGACACCAGGACTGCGGCGGGCCCTTCAATGACAGCCACGCCCGAACATAGACCGGCACCCCCGGCACGCACCGTCCTGTCGGTGGATGCCATGGGAGGGGATGCCGGGCCTTCGGTCGTGGTGGCCGGCCTTGCGAAATTCGCGCAGACCGCGCCCGACGCATCGTTCATCCTGCACGGCCCGCGCGGGGTCCTGGAACCCCTGGTCGAGCGCCGCCGGTCGCTGTCGGGCCGGGTCGAGATCGCCGACGCCGCGGACGTCGTCACGATGGAGGACAAGCCGAGCCATGTCATGCGGCACGGCAAGGGCACCTCGATGTGGTCGACGCTGGACGCCGTGACCGACGGGCGCGCCGTGGCCGCGGTCTCCTGCGGCAATACCGGCGCGCTGATGGCGCTGAGCATGTTGCGCCTGCGCAGGCTGCCCGGCGTCGCGCGCCCCGCGATCGCGATCCTCTGGCCGTCGCGCAATCCTCAGGGGTTCAACGTGATGCTGGATGTGGGCGCGGATATCCGCGCCGATGCCAGCGACCTTCTGCAATACGCCCTGATGGGCGCGTCCTATGCCCGCAATGGGATGGCGCTGTCGCGTCCGCGCGTCGGCCTTCTGAATGTCGGGATCGAGGAACACAAGGGCCGGGCCGAACTGAAGGAAGCCTATGACCTGATGGCGCGGGCCGCCGACAAGGGCGGCTTCCACTTCGTGGGCTTCGTGGAAGGCGGCGACATTCCGGGCGATCTCTGCGACGTGATCGTGACCGACGGCTTCACCGGAAACGTCGCGCTGAAGACCGGCGAAGGCACGGCCAGCCTGATCGGGGACCTCCTGCGCGAGGCGTTCAAGTTCTCGCCCCTGTCGCGGCTGGCCTCGCTTCTGGCGCTGACCTCGCTCAAGCGCCTGAAGAAGCGGATCGACCCGCGCCGGGTGAATGGCGGCGTCTTCCTGGGGTTGAACGGCACGGTGGTCAAGTCGCATGGCGGTGCCGACGAGACCGGGGTCGCCGCGGCGGTGGGCCTGGCCTATCGGCTGGGACAGACCGGTTTCGCCGAAAAACTGGCGGCCCGGGTTGCATCCGTCGCCGCACTTGCTCAGGATGCGCCCGAACAGGCCGGCCCGGCGGAAGAACCGGGCGCGGGTCCAGAGCATTCGGAAGGACAGGCCCCCCTATGACGCGACGCGCGGTGGTTGCAGGCGTGGGCCATTATCTTCCCGAACGCGTTGTTCCCAACAGCGAATTCGAGGCGCGGCTCGACACGAGCGACGAGTGGATCCGCTCGCGCTCGGGGATCGAGCGGCGTCACTTCGCCGCGGAAGGCGAGACGACATCGACCATGGCCACCGCCGCCGCGCGCGCCGCGATCGCCGATGCCGGGCTGGCCGTCGACGACATCGACGCGATCGTGCTGGCCACCTCGACCGCCGATCTGACCTTTCCTTCGGCCGCGACCATGGTCCAGGCCGCGCTGGGCATGGAGCGCGGCTTTGCCTTCGACGTGCAGGCGGTCTGCGCGGGCTTCGCCTATGCGCTGGCCAACGCCGATGCGCTGATCGTCTCGGGCCAGGCGAACCGGGTCCTGGTGATCGGCGCGGAAACCTTCAGCCGCATCCTCGACTGGACCGACAGGTCGACCTGCGTGCTCTTCGGCGACGGCGCGGGCGCGCTGGTTCTGGAAGGCCGCGAAGGCACCGGCACGTCGGCCGATCGCGGGATCCTCGCGACCGACCTGCATTCCGACGGGCGCTACCGCGACCTGCTCTATGTGGATGGCGGCGTTTCGACCGGAACATCCGGCGCGGTGCGGATGCAGGGCAACCAGGTCTTCCGCCACGCCGTCGAAAAGCTGGCGCAGACCGCCGAGGATGCGCTGGCCAAGGCCGGACTGACGCCGGCGGATGTCGACTGGATCGTGCCGCACCAGGCCAATATCCGCATCATCCAGGGCACCGCGAAGAAGATGGGCCTGCCGATGGAGAAGGTCGTCGTGACCGTCCAGGACCACGGAAACACCTCGGCCGCATCGATTCCCCTGGCCCTGTCGGTGGGCAAGGCGCGCGGCCAAATCCGCGAAGGCGATCTGATCGTGACCGAGGCGATCGGCGGCGGATTGGCCTGGGGCGCCGTCGTGATCCGCTGGTAAGGCGCGAAACCCCGCAAAAACAAGCTGTTGCAAGCCATACGTGTTGACGCGGGGCTTTTTCGTCTCCTATGCTCCCCGGAAAACGGGGGGAAGACGGGGAAACGCCATGGGCGAAAAGACACTGACACGCATGGACCTGAGCGAGGCCGTCTTCCGCGAGGTGGGCCTGTCGCGCAACGAAAGCGCGCAATTGGTGGAAAGCATGCTGAACCACATCTCGGACGCGCTGGTGCGGGGCGAGCAGGTCAAGATCTCGTCCTTCGGCACGTTCAGCGTGCGGGAAAAGACGGCCCGCGTGGGCCGCAACCCCAAGACCGGCGAAGAGGTTCCGATCCAGCCGCGCCGGGTTCTGACCTTCCGTCCGTCGCACCTGATGAAGGACCGGGTCGCAGACGGCAACAAGGGCTAGGAACGGAGCCGGACATGGACAAATCGCCCGACGCCTTCCGCACCATCAGCGAAGTGGCCGAGTGGCTGGGCGTTCCGGCGCATGTCCTGCGGTTCTGGGAAAGCAAGTTCACCCAGGTCAAGCCGGTCAAGCGAGCCGGCGGGCGGCGCTATTACCGGCCTGCGGACATGGCGCTTCTGGGCGGCATCAAGGCGCTGCTGCACGACGACGGCATGACCATCAAGGGCGTGCAGAAACTGTTGCGCGAAAAGGGCGTGGCCCATGTCGCGGGCTTCGCCCCGGCCTTCGATCCCGAGGCAGGCCCGGTCGACGCCTCCGAGCGTCCCGCAGCCCGGGTCAGGCGCGTGGCCGAGAATGTCGTTCCGTTCCAGGCCCGCGAGGAGGCGGAGGAGCAGGACCCGGACCAGGAGCCGGACACCGC
>SBFT01000278.1 GCA_006227805.1 Paracoccaceae bacterium | reverse complement strand
GGCTTGCAATGTCGGCTGATGGAGAGCTTGATGGCTGAATTCGACACGATCCGGACGGTATCTGGCGCACGCGCTGCCCAGATCGACGAGGGCCTGCGCGCCCACATGAACAAGGTTTATGGCACGATGTCGGTCGGCATGCTGCTGACCTTCGCCGTCGCCTGGGCCGTGGGGACAAGCCCCGCCCTGCTGGGCATCTTCCGCGATCCGGTCACGCTGTCGCCCAACATCCTGGGCTGGATCGTGATGTTCGCGCCGCTGATCATGGTCTTCGCCTTCGGCGCCGCGATCAACCGCCTGTCGGCCGCCGGCGCGCAGCTGTTCTTCTATGTCTTCGCCTCGGTCATGGGTCTGTCGATCTCGTGGATCTTCATGGCCTTCACCGACATGTCGATCGCGCAGGTCTTCCTGGTGACCTCGATCGCCTTCGCGGGCCTGTCGCTCTGGGGCTACACCACCAAGAAGGACATCTCGGGCTGGGGCTCGTTCCTGATCATGGGCGTGATCGGCCTGATCGTGGCCTCGATCGTCAATATCTTCCTGGGCTCGCCCGCGATCATGTTCGCGATCTCGGTCCTGGGCGTTCTGATCTTCGCCGCCCTGACCGCCTTCGACACCCAGAACATCAAGAACACCTACATCGCGCATGCCGCGCATGGCGATCAGGAATGGATGGCGAAGTCCGGGATCATGGGCGCGCTGAGCCTCTATCTGAACTTCATCAACATGTTCATGATGCTGCTGCAACTGTTCGGCAACCGCGAATAAGCGCCGCGTCAGTCACGACATGCGAAGGGCCGGTCCTGATGGACCGGCCCTTTTTCCTTGTCCATCGAGACCGTGCGCTCAGCAGGCCAGCGGCGCGGCCGATCCCCGGACCGGGTCGCTGAGGAAGGGACCCGCCTGCCGGCAATTCGTCAGCGACAGGGCGTTGACCCGGAAGGTCTGTTCGGCCAGCGCCGACACGCCGCCCGCGCCACCGGGACCGGTCAGCACGACATAGGGCGCGCCGCCCAGGTCCACCCGGCGCAGCAGCACGGTCTCGCCCGCCAGATCGGCGCGGAAGCGTTCGACCTCGGGCGCGCCATAGACGCCCTGCAGGGACCGGGCCAGGCGGCGCGTTTCGCGCCCGGTCTCGGGCGTGGTGGCGAAGCCTGCGAAGCCGAAGCCCGACGTGACGCCTCCGGTGCCGAAGCCCGACCCCTGAGCGCCGGTGGCTTCGCTGCCGATCCCCGTGAAGCCCACGCTCTGGGATTGCGCGCAGCCGGACACGGCCAGGGCGAGCAGGACAATGATCATTGGTTTGCGCATGGGCCTCCCTCTTTTCCGATTGGCCGCGGCGGGGCGGCGACTCACCTTTTATAGCCGCAAATGCGGCGAAGACATGCCGACTATGCACGTCATCGGGACAGCGCGAAAGCGGATGCCGCCCATGGGACGGATTGCGGCGGGGCGCGATCCCCGCGCGCGGCGGGCTCCGGAAGAGGGAACCGGCCAAAGAAAAAGGCCACGCGCGCAGCGTGGCCCTGACACCTGTCCGTCGGGGAGCGGCTTACTTGATCTTGCCTTCCTTGTATTCGACGTGCTTGCGGGCGACGGGATCGTATTTGCGGACCACGAACTTCTCGGTCATGGTGCGCGCGTTCTTCTTGGTCACGTAGAAGTGGCCCGTGCCTGCGGTCGAATTCAGACGGATCTTGATGGTCGTCGGCTTCGCCATGTCTTCATCTCCTGCAACGCCACGCCCGGGGGCGCGCGCGTGAAAAATCCTGAAGCCCGGCTTCTACCCGGATGGCGGCCCGAGTCAACAGCAAAACCGCCGGTTTCTTCGGCGTTGCGAATGCGGATCCCTGCTTTGACCCGGATCCCGGCCCGGCCACGTTCGGCCCGCTCGGCGATTGCTCCCGGACGACATTCCGGGACGATTTCCACCCGACGGCCCTGCTGCACGAATTTGTCGCGAACGAGGTGCACGCGGCTTGCGCCACGCCGATCCCGCTGCCCGCCGCGGGCTGGCTGATGGTCGTCGCGATCGGCAGCCTGGCCGTGATGCGCCGCCGCGCCTGATCGCCGAACAGGGCCCTGGCAAGGCGGCATCGCCCTTGCGGGCGGTGCCGTTTCCGTTTCGAGCCTTGGGAAAGGTGTTGCGCGGAAGGCCTGTAAGCCGGATTCTGTTCCCCGCCCACCGCTTGCGCGGCAAGGCGGTTCGATGACCATTCCTCTGGACGCCGCGTTGCCGTGGCGCCTCAAGCTGCCTACCCGACCCCTCTTGGCCAAAGCGGCCTCAGCGGCGGTATCCCCGAAGGGACCAGCCCGCGCGGGGGTCCTATTCGGCATTGCTCCCGGTGGGGCTTGCCGTGCCGTCCCTGTTGCCAGGAACGCGGTGGGCTCTTACCCCACCGTTTCACCCTGACCCGCGCGGACGCGGGCGGTCTGTTCTCTGTGGCGCTTTCCGTCGGGTTGCCCCGCCCGGGCGTTACCCGGCACCGTCGCTTTGGGGAGTCCGGACTTTCCTCGGAGGTCGCCCTCCGCGGCCATCCGGCCTTCCGCGCAGGATGCACATAAGCGCTGGGCGCGCTCAGGTCCAGTGGGGGTGTCCCCCCAGCGCGCGGAAATCGTCGATGCCAAGCGGTCCGCGCCCCTGCGGGCGGAAGCGCAGACGCACTGCCGCGAGCAGCGTGCCGTCGTCCACATCGGCGCTGTAGCCGGCCGCGTGGGCGGCCCGGCGGAAGGCATCGGCGGACACCTCGGGCGGCGTGACCCCTGCCCCACGCGGCGCGGCCAGGCCCCGGTGTTCCAGCCGCGCCCAGTCGAAGCGCGGACCGGGATCCCACTTGCGCCCGGGCGCCAGGTCGGAATGCGCGATCACGCCTTGCCGAGGGATCGCCCAGCGCGCCATCACCTCGGCCAGCAGCGCCTCGAGCACGGCCATCTGCGGCTCGGCGAA
>SBFT01000409.1 GCA_006227805.1 Paracoccaceae bacterium | reverse complement strand
CCGGACACGGGATCGCTGTTGTCGGCGGGGTTGATCACGTTCATGACGCTGGCGCTTTCCACCACGGCCCAGTTTTCCGTGTTGACCCCTGCGATCAGGTCCCAGCCGTCGAAGGATTGCCGGTAGAAGAGACGGGCCAGATTGGCCTGGCTGCGCCCGTCGGCCTCGTCCAGAAGGCCCTCGAAGGAAAAGACCACCTCGCCCGCGCCAAGGGGAAACGCGGACTCCAGCGTCACGCCGGGCGTTCCGCGCAGGCCCCCCGCGGACTGGCCGGCGTAGAGCCCGTCATCGAAGGCGAAGCGCGCGCCCAGATCGACGCGGCCCGAGATCGCGCCGTCCTGCGCAGCGAGGCCCGAGGCGGCCAGGACCGGGACGAGGGCGCAGCCAAGCGGAGCGAGACCTCGCATCATCCGGCCACCCGTCATCGCAGGTTGCGCAGGGCGTTGGGCGTGAACTCGGTCGCGTTGATGCCCTGGTTGAAGCGGTGGCCCGACCAGTCGAGCGAGGTGCGCTTGCCGGTCAGGTGATTGGTCATCATCATGCGGTTCGGCCTCCAGTAGCGGCCCTCGTGCCGGACATAGCCCGAGATCTCGAGCGTCTTCAGATGCGCCCCGCGCCGGTCGAAATACTGCACCACGCGGACGCGGCCGTCGCGCTGGTCGACCCACATGCGCTGGACCGAATAGCTGGAGGTGCCGACCGGCGTGCGGTCGACCACGTCGCAGGGCCCCGGCGCATTGGGGCAGGGCTCGGCCCGCTGCCAGAGATAGGTGAATTCGCTGACGTTCTGATCCAGCATGTCCTCGTAGGCGAATTCGCTGCCCACGAAGGACCCCGACCGCCCCGACCCCGAGATGCGCCGCACCTTGCGCACCGCGGGCAGGTAGAGCCACTGGTCATCCGCCGTACGGTCGAAGGAATGGGTCAGAAGCGCGGTGTTGCGGATGTCGCCCGGCCATTCGAAGATCAGGAGCGACCGCGAGCCGCTGTCGTCGGCGTTCTCGACCGTGCGCATTCCGAAGCGCCGCGTGCTGGTCTGGCCGCGCGCCGAGAAGAGCACCATCTCGCCCTCGACCACGAAATCGCGGAAGCCCGTTTCCCCGCGCGAGGCCTCCTGCGCGATGCGCAGCCCCTTCTGGGCCGCGGTTTCGGACCGGGCGGGCAGGGCGGCGCAGAGCGCCAGGATCAGGGCCGCCAGACTTCGGGTCAGGTGTCGCATCGGGTCTCCTTCTCGCACAGGCGCAGGACGCTCGGCAGCAGCAGCAGGTCCGCCAGCAGGGCGAAGACGATGACGATGGCGGTCAGCGCGCCCATGTGCTGGTTGATCGCGAACCCCGAGGTCGCCATGATCGCAAATCCCGCGATCAATGCAAATGACGTGATCATGATCGAGGCCCCGACCGTGGTGAAGGTGTGGTCATGGGCCTGCCGGACGCTGTCGCCCAGTCTGCGGCGGCGCAGGAAATGGGTGAGGAAATGGACGGTGTCGTCGACCACGATCCCGAAGGTCATGGTCGTCACCACGGTGGACCCGAGGTTGACGTCGCCCTTGGTGACGCCCCAGGCACCGAAGGCGATGATCGCGGGCACCAGGTTCGGCACCAGGCTGATCAGGCCGAACCTCACGCTGCGCAAGGTTGCCATCAGGATCAGTGACACAAGGGCCAGCACCAGAAGAAGACCCATCAGCATCTGCTTGTTGTTGCGTTCGGTGATCCGGGCGAAGGCGATGGAATAGCCCGATGCCGGGGCGATCGTGTCGGGGGTATTGGCGGCCAGCCAGGCCTCGGCCCAGTCGGCCAGGTCGCGGATCTGGTGCGAATGGTCCGCGCGGATGAAGGCGGTCACGCGGGTCTGCAGGCGGTCCACGTCGATCTGGGCGTTCAGGTCCAGCCCCACCGGCAGCGAGAGTTCGTAGAACATCATCAGCTGCGCGTTTTCCTCGCGCGTGTCGGCGATTCGGGCCTGGGCGGGATCGTCGGCGCTCATCGCCATGTTCATCCGCTTGACGATGTCGGCGATGTCGAGCGTCGAGACCACCACGTCCTGTTCGCGCAGCCAGCCCGAGAAGCGGTCGATGTCGCGCAGGAAGCCGGGGTCGAACACACCGGCCTCCTCTGGCGCCGTGAACGAGAAGGTCAGCGTGTCGAGCCCGGTCAGCCGGTCCTGGATCGCGTCGGTGTCGCGCCGGAATTCGTAGGCCTCGCTGAAATAGCGCAGCATGTTGTCGTCGAAGCCGATCCGGGTGATCCCGAAGGCCGAGATCAGGATTGTCACCGGGAACAGGATCAGCCAGACGACCTGCCGCCGCCAGATCCAGTCGCCGAGGCGCAGCATCCGGGCGCGTGCCAAGGGCAGGCGTCGGGCCAGGGCCCGGTCGCGGCCGCGCCGCAGGCCGAAGGGCAGAAGGAAGAAGACCAGCAGCATCGCGAAGAGAAGGCCCAGCGCCACGACATTGCCCATCTCGCGCAGGGGCGGGCTGTCGGCGAAGTTCATCCCCAGAAAGCCGATCGCGGTCGTGACGGTCGCCACCGTCACCGGTGCGAGGTTCATCGCCAGCGCGTGACGCGTCGCCGCTTCCCCGTCGCCCCGCTCGAGCGCGCGGGCCCAGGCGAGGACCACATGCACGCAGGAGGCCGAGGTCAGCACCATCACCGCCAGCGGGCTGATCGCGGTGCCCGCCGTCAGTTCGATCCCGAACCAGCCCGCGATGCCGAAGGTCGCGACCGTGCCCAGCGCCACGACCATCGTGCTGAAGATCACCGCGCGCGCCGAGCGCAGGAAGAAGATCAGGATCAGGACGGCGCTTATGAAGGCCAGGGGCACCAGCGTCACGACGTCGTCGCGCGCCGCCTGCGACAAGGTCAGACCGCCCAGGACCGCGCCGGTCAGGCGGATCTCGGTCCCCGGATAGGCGGCCTGCCATTCGGCGCGCTTGGCCCGGAGGAAA
>SBFT01000403.1 GCA_006227805.1 Paracoccaceae bacterium | reverse complement strand
TGTCGTTGCAACCCCACATACTCTACCGGCCCGAAAGGCGTCAGTCCTGCGTTGTCTTCGCCTCGCCCCATTCGGGCAGCGTCTACCCGCGCGATTTCCTCGACCGCACGGTTCTCGACGACATCGCCATGCGCTCGTCCGAGGACGCCTTCGTGGACCGGCTGTTCGCCTGCGCGACCGATTTCGGCGCGCCGCTTTTGGTGGCGCGGGTGCCGCGCGCCTATGTCGACTTCAACCGCAGCCCCGACGAACTGGACCCCGCCCTGATCGAGGGCGTGCGCCGCAGCGGGCACAACCCGCGCGTGGCCAGCGGCCTTGGCGTCATCCCCCGCGTCGTCGCAAACGGCCGCGCGATCTATGACGGCAAGCTGTCCCTGGCCGAGGCGCAGGCCCGGATCGAAAGATGCTGGCGGCCCTATCACGCGGCGCTGCAGGACCAGCTGAACGCGGCGCACGACGATTTCGGACAGGCGATCCTGATCGATTGCCATTCCATGCCGCACGAGGCGATGGACGGCGTCGCCCGTGGTGCGGCCCGGCGTCCCCAGATCGTGCTGGGCGACCGCTTCGGCGCCGCCGCAGGGATCGAGATCGTCGACCGGATCGAGGCGGCCTTCGCCGCGGCGGGTCTGGTCGTCACGCGCAATGCACCTTTCGCGGGGGCCTATGTGGCGCAGGCCTATGGGCGCCCCTCGCGCGGTCAGCACGCCGTGCAGATCGAGATCGACCGCGCGCTCTACATGGACGAACGCCGCATCCGGCCCAACGCGGATTTCGACACCTTCGCGTCGCTTCTGCGCGGCGTGATCGCCGAGATTGCGGAAATCGGGGCCCGGCGCCTGCCGCTGGCGGCGGAATAGGCGCTTGCCCGGCGGGGCCACTTTTCGCTTTTCATCCGCGGCAGCGCCCGTATAACCTGCCGCCATGACAGGTCACGCACATATCCTTTCCGCATCCGCCGCCGGCGGCTGCCTGCTGCAGGGCCTACTGATCCTAAGCCGCCTCTGAGCGTGCCCGGAAGGCGCGCCCGCTCAGAGGACACAGCCTTGCGCGCCGGATTGGCCCGAGATCAGAACAGACGAGACCCGACATGACAGACAATACCCAGAAAGATCGCGTATGGATCTTCGACACCACCTTGCGTGATGGCGAACAATCCCCCGGCGCCACGATGACCCATGACGAAAAGCTGGAGATCGCGGGGCTGCTCGACGACATGGGCGTCGACATCATCGAGGCGGGCTTTCCCATCGCCTCGGAAGGCGATTTCGCCGCGGTGAGCGAGATCGCGAAGAACGCGAAGAACGCCGTGATCTGCGGGCTGGCGCGCGCCCAGATCGGCGACATCGACCGCTGCTGGGAGGCGGTGAGACACGCGCGCCAGCCGCGCATCCACACCTTCATCGGCACCTCGCCCCTGCACCGGGCGATCCCCAACCTGACCAAGGACGAGATGGCCGAGCGCATCCACCAGACGGTGACCCATGCGCGCAACCTCTGCGACAACGTGCAATGGTCGCCCATGGACGCGACGCGGACCGAATTCGATTACCTCTGCCGGGTGATCGAGATCGCGATCAAGGCCGGTGCCTCGACGATCAACATTCCCGACACCGTGGGTTACACCGCGCCGGGCGAAAGCGCGGCCCTGATCCGCCGCTTGATCGAAACTGTGCCGGGTGCGGACAGCGTGATCTTCGCCACCCATTGCCACAACGACCTGGGCATGGCGACGGCGAACGCGCTGGCCGCGGTGGAAGGCGGCGCGCGGCAGATCGAATGCACGATCAACGGCCTGGGCGAACGCGCCGGCAACACCGCGCTGGAAGAAGTGGTCATGGCGCTGCGCGTGCGCGGCGACATCATGCCCTACTACACCAACATCGACACGAAGAAGATCATGCACATCTCGCGCCGGGTCTCGACCGTGTCGGGCTTCCCGGTGCAGTTCAACAAGGCCATCGTCGGCAAGAACGCCTTCGCGCATGAAAGCGGCATCCACCAGGACGGGATGCTGAAGAACGCCGAGACCTTCGAGATCATGCGCCCCGAGGACGTGGGCATCGCGGGCACCTCGCTGCCTCTGGGCAAGCATTCGGGCCGCGCCGCGCTGCGCGCCAAGCTCAAGGAAATGGGTGTCGAGGTCGGTGACAACCAGCTCAAGGACATCTTCGTGCGGTTCAAGGAACTGGCCGACCGCAAGAAGGAAGTCTACGACGACGACATCCTGGCGCTGGTCTCGGCCTCGGGGGATGCCGATCTGCATCTGCAGATCGTCTCGCTGAAGGTCGTCTGCGGCACCGGCGGCCCGGCCGAGGCCGTGCTGGAAATGGATGTCGGCGGCGAAGAGAAGATGGCGACCGCCTCAGGCGACGGCCCGGTGGACGCGACCTTCAAGGCGGTGCGCAAGCTCTACCCCAACGAGGCGCGGCTGCAGCTCTACCAGGTCAACGCGGTGACCGAGGGCACCGACGCCCAGGCGACGGTCAGTGTCCGCCTGGAAGAGGACGGGATCATCGCCACCGGGCAGTCGGCCAACACCGATACGGTCGTCGCCTCGGCCATGGCCTATGTCGCGGCCCTGAACCGGCTTCTGGTGCGCCGTCAGAAGGTGGGCGCGGGGGCGGATGCGCGCGAGATTTCCTGGAAGGAACTCTCGTAAGCCCCAGTCCTGTCGGAGCGGACCTCCCGGGGCGGTCCTTTCGGATCGCTCCTTTCGGGTCAGTCCTTCTGGCCCAGGACGTTTTCGGCGAAGGCCTTCTTGAAGGCCTTCTGCTTCTCGGCGTCGGCTTCGGTCTGGTGGCGCGCCTTCCACTCGTCCATGGGCATCCCGTAATAGATCTCGCGCGCCTCGTCCTTGCCCATCTCGATACCCTTCGCGTTCGCGGCCTCCTGGTACCAGCGCGCCAGGCAATTGCGGCAGAAGCCGGCCAGGTTCATCAGGTCGATGTT
>SBFT01000319.1 GCA_006227805.1 Paracoccaceae bacterium | reverse complement strand
ACCTCGTCATGTTCGAGACCACTTGAAAGCAACACAATTTCGCTGTCTGTTTCCCACCTCACTGATCCAGGAAACTCCGCAGCTTCCGGCTCCGACTGGGATGCTTCAGCTTCCGCAATGCCTTGGCCTCGATCTGGCGGATGCGTTCGCGGGTGACGCTGAACTGCTGGCCGACCTCTTCCAGCGTGTGGTCGGTGTTCATCCCGATCCCGAAGCGCATGCGCAGCACGCGTTCCTCACGCGGGGTGAGCGAGGCGAGGACGCGCGTCGTCGTTTCCTTCAGGTTCTCCTGGATGGCGGAATCCAGCGGCAGGACCGCGTTCTTGTCCTCGATGAAATCGCCGAGCTGGCTGTCTTCCTCGTCGCCGATGGGGGTTTCCAGCGAGATCGGTTCCTTGGCGATCTTCATCACCTTGCGGACCTTCTCGAGCGGCATCTGGAGTTTCTCGGCCAGTTCCTCGGGCGTGGGTTCGCGCCCGATCTCGTGCAGCATCTGGCGGCCCGTGCGCACCAGCTTGTTGATCGTCTCGATCATGTGGACGGGGATGCGGATCGTGCGGGCCTGATCCGCGATGGACCGGGTGATCGCCTGGCGGATCCACCACGTCGCGTAGGTTGAGAACTTGTAGCCGCGGCGGTATTCGAACTTGTCCACCGCCTTCATCAGGCCGATATTGCCTTCCTGAATGAGATCAAGGAATTGCAGGCCGCGGTTCGTGTATTTCTTGGCGATCGAGATGACCAGCCGCAGGTTCGCCTCGACCATTTCCTTCTTGGCCTGGCGGGCTTCCTTCTCGCCCTTCTGGACCTGGTTCACGATGCGGCGGAATTCGCTGATGTCGAGGCCCACATACTGGCCCACCTGCGCCATGTCGGCACGCTGTTCCTCGACCTTGTCGGCGAAGCGCTCGATGAACATCTGCCAGCCGCGCCCGGGCTTGTCGGCCATGTCGGACAGCCAGTTGGGGTCGAGTTCACGCCCGCGATATTCGTCGATGAATTCCTTGCGGTTGATGCGCGCCTGGTCGGCCAGCTTGACCATCGCGCCGTCGATCGCCATCACCCGGCGGTTGATGCCGTAAAGCTGGTCGATCAGCGCCTCGATCCGGTTGTTGTGCAGGTGCAGCCCGTTCACCAGCTCGACGATCTCGGCGCGCAGGGCCTGGTATTTCTGTTCCGCCTCGGCCGAAAACGACCCGTCCTCGTTCAGGGTGGCCGAAATCCGGCTGTCCTGCATCTCGCTCAGTTGCGCGTAATCGCCGGCGATGCGTTCCAGCGTGTTCAGCACCTGTTCCTTCAGCGCCGATTCCATCGCGGCCAGCGACATGCTGGCCTGGTCCTCGTCCTCGTCCTCGTCGTCCTTGGCGATCGGGTTGCCGTCGGCGTCCAGTTCCGGCTCGTCCGACAGGCCCTCGTCGCGCTTGGCCCCGCCCTCGGCGGCATCGGCCAGCCCGCCCACCTCGTCCTCGTCGTCGAGTTGCCCCGAGAACGTGGTCTCGAGGTCGATCACGTCGCGCAGCAGGATGTCCTCGGACAGAAGTTCCTCGCGCCAGATGGTGATGGCCTGGAAGGTCAGCGGGCTTTCGCACAGACCCGCGATCATCGTGTTGCGGCCGGCCTCGATCCGCTTGGCGATGGCGATCTCGCCCTCGCGCGACAACAGTTCGACGCTGCCCATCTCGCGCAGATACATCCGCACGGGGTCGTCGGTGCGGTCCAGCTTCTCCTGGCCCGTCGCCCCCAGCGTCAGGTCGCGCGCGCCCTCGGTCGTCACCACATCGGTGCCGCCCCTGTTCTCGTCGTCCTCGGCTTCCTCGTCCTCGATGATGTTGATGCCCATCTCCGAGAGCATCGACATCACGTCCTCGATCTGTTCCGAGTTCACCTGGTCGGGGGGCAGGACCTGGTTCAGCTGGTCATAGGTGATGTAGCCGCGTTCGCGCGCCTCGGCGATCATCTTCTTGACTGCGGTCTGGCTCATGTCCAGCGAGATGTCGGTGTCCTGATCGTCGGTCTTGGCGTCGTCGTTGTCCTTGGCGGCCATGAAGGTCTCCTGAGCAGTATCGGGCGGGGTATCGGGTGATTCGCTTGCAACCCGAATCATTAGCGTGAACGGGTGATTCGGCTACCCGCTTACCTTGTTTTCTTTGGGGATTCCCGGAAAAATCGGTCTATTTTCGCGGTTTCGAGTAGGATATCCGCCCCAGAAGGGCATCGAAGGCGTCACGTTCGCTGCGGCTGATGCGTGCTCCGTTCTCGCCCCGTTCATATTCGGTCTTGTCTTCCTGCTGGCTGCGCATCGCGCTGTTTCTGGCCGTCACGGCCTGTGTCAGGCGCCAGGTCACGGCTTCGTTCGCCGGACCGGACAGGTCTTCGACCGCCTCCGCGATTTCCGCTGCCAGACCCCGGTAGGCCTCGAGCTTGGCCAGTTCCTCGGCCACGGTCATGCGGGCCAGATCGGCGTTTCCGGGGTCGCGCACGCAGGGCGTGATGGCCACATGGCGAAGCGCGAACAGGTTTTCAAGGGGCTCGGGGCCAAGTTGCGCCTCGATTTCCGCGCGCAGTGTCCCCGGTGCATCGACGCCTGCGCGCAGGATCAGATCACGCAGGGCGGCATGTCCGGGATCGTCGCAGCGCAAGCCCTCGAGGCCTGCCTCGAACTCGACCGCCACCTCGGGCGTGGCGATCACGGCCGCCAGGATCACGGCCTCGCGCAGGTGATCCTCGGCCCCTTCCCCCGCCGCCACCAGAAGCGAGGCGCGCGTGCCGGGCATCGGCACGGGCACCGGCCTGCCGCCCGGGGCCCAGGCCTTGCGGCGCCCCTCCTGCCGCGGAGCGGACTGGTTTCGCGCGCGGAAAAGCTGCCAGCGCAGGTCCTTGATGTCCTGGGCGTAATGGTTGCGGATGGACGGGTCGCGGATCAGTTTCAGCTTTTCGCGCAAGGCCAGGTCCAGCGCCGCCTTGCG
>SBFT01000375.1 GCA_006227805.1 Paracoccaceae bacterium | reverse complement strand
GCGTCAGTCCTTCAGGCTTTCCTCGCGCAGGCCGTCCGCAAGCAGGTTCAGCCCCAGCACGAGGCTCAGGAGCGCTATCGCGGGCGGCAGGGCAGGGTGCAGGTAGATCGACAGCAGCTTGCGCCCCTCGTTGATCGTCGATCCCCAGTCGGGGCTTTCCGGCGGCAGGCCCAGACCGAAGAAGCCCAGCGTGCCCAGAAGGATCGTGGTATAGCCGATGCGCAGGCAGAAATCGACGATCAGCGGCCCGCGCGCGTTCGGCAGGATCTCCCACAGCATGATGTACCAGGGTCCCTCGCCGCGGGTCTGGGCGGCGGCGACGTAGTCGCGCGTCTTGATGTCCATCGCCAGGCCCCGCACGATCCGGAACACGGTGGGCGAGTTCACGAAGACCACCGAGACGAACACCACGAGGATGCCGGCCGGCACGTCGAACAGATCCAGCGCCGCGGGCAGGGCGGGGATCGAGACCGCGGGCGAATTGACCAGGAAGCCGCTCGTCGAGATCAGCGACAGGTAGATCCAGATAAAGACGCCCAGCACGACGATCAGAAGCGGCGTGCGGAAGCTCGGCTGGGTATGATAGCGCGAATTCAAGAGGACCGCGGCGAAGATGATCGGGAAGACGAAGAGAACCGTCGCCATGAAGTTCGGCACCCCGGTCGCCACGATCTCGGGCGTCACCAGCAGGTAGAACAGCAGGATCACCGGGAAGGCCAGGATCAGGTTCGCCAGGAACGACAGGAGCGTGTCCAGCTTCCCGCCGTAATAGCCCGCGGGCAGGCCCAGCGTGATGCCCACCATGAAGGCGAAGAGCGTGGCCAGGGGCGCGATCTGCACCACCACCCAGGCGCCGTCGATCACCCGGCTGAAGACGTCGCGGGCCAGGTTGTCGCCGCCAAGCAGGTAATAGGCATAGATGCCTTCGCCCGGGTTGGGCAGCGGCGTGCCGGGATCCTTGTTCTTCATGCCCGACAGCTGGGTCAGCGGGTCATGGGTCATGATCAGGCCCATCTGGCCGAATATGCCGGTGAAGACCCAGAACATCACCAGGCCGAAGCCGATCATGCCGATCGGGCTGTCGAACAGCTTGCCATAGAGGCCCAGCCTGCGCTTGAAGACGAACGAGGCCACGAACAGGATCGCCAGCGCGATCCAGACGGGGGTGAACTGGTAAAGGATGCGGATCGTGATCTCGCTTCCGGTCAAAGGTTCCATCTGTCAGCCCCTTCAGGAAATGCGGATGCGCGGGTTCAGGAAGACATAGCCGATATCCGAGATCAGCTGCGTCACCAGGACCACGATCACCGACACGACCGACACCGCCAGCAGAAGCTCGATGTCGTTGTTGCCCGCCGCCTGCACCAGCAGCCAGCCGAAACCCTTGTAGTTGAACAGCGTCTCGACGATGACGACGCCGTTCAGAAGCCAGGGAAACTGCAGCATGATGACGGTGAAGGGCGCGATCAGCGCGTTGCGGAGCGCGTGCTTCAGCACGATGTTGCCGAAGCTCACCCCCTTCAGCCGCGCGGTGCGGATGTACTGGGCGGTCATCACCTCGGTCATCGAGGCGCGCGTCATCCGCGCGATATAGCCCATCCCGTAGAGCGAGATCGTCAGCACCGGCAGGAAGAAGTTCTCGAAATTGGCGTCCTCCATCGCCGCGGTGGCCGTGCCCTTGAACCACCGCAGTCCCACCGCGGACGAGGTGAAGACCGCGATGAAGATGACCCCCGAGACATATTCCGGCGTCGCCGTGGTGGTGATCGAGAAGGTCGAGAGCGACCGGTCCAGCTTGGATCCCTCGCGCATGCCCGCCAGCACGCCCACGATCAGCGCCGTGGGCACCATCAGCACCAGCACCCAGAACATCAGCTTGCCCGTCAGGCCCAGCCGGGTCGAGACCAGCGCGCCGACATCGTCCTTGAAGACCGTCGAATAGCCCCAGTCGCCCTGCAGCACGCCGCAGTAGCGGGGGGCGGCCTCGGCGACCTCGGCGGTGACCGCGCCCTGGAAGCAGCGCCCGCGGATCCCGTCGCGGCCCTCGATGACCCAGCCCGGCGCGACGCCCAGCCACTGGCCGTATTTCAGCGGCAGGGGCTGCAGGTAGCCGCGGCTTTCCAGCCAGCTTGCCACCTCGGCGTCCGACATCCGCATGTCGCCCTGCGTCTTCGCCAGCTTCTCGAGGTTCGGATAGAGATTCGTCATGAAGAACACGACGAATGTCAGGCAGAGCGCCGTCAGGATCATCACGCCGGTTCTTCGGAGTATGAACAGTCCCATGTCATCCCCAGTCGGTCGGTTTTGCTCCGTGCCGCAGGCGGCGGAGCCTTGCTCGCGCGGGCAAGGGAGGCAAGGGACGTGGACCGGAGGGACGCGCTCGGACCGGCGGCCGCGGGCGCGGCGCCGACGCGGCCTTCAGGGGCGCTGGGCACCCTGCCGCGGCAAGTCTCCCTGGTCTGGGACCCGACGGGTCGCTGCCCGTTCTGCCCCGGCGCGGCCGGGTGGCCCTCTGTCATGTCCGGTGGCTTCCAGAACCCCGTCGGGGGGCATTCGGCACCAGATTGCCCACGGCGTCAATGTTTGCTTTCGCCATTCCGTTACAAAAAAACGACATCGAACCTTTTCGAAAACGACATGCCCCGCGCAGCTGTCCCCGTGCAGCTGTCCCCGTGCAGCTGTTGCGCCGGGGCCGACGCTATCCGGCGCGCAGATGCGTCCAGGCACCCATGCGGGCGCGGAACCAGGTGCGCTGTCGCTTGGCGAACTGGCGCGTCGCGATCACCGCGCGCGCGCGGGCCTCGTCCAGGGGGATCTCGCCCCGGACATGGGCCATCAGTTCCGGCACGCCGATCGCCTTGCAGGACGGCAGGTCCGGGTCGTAGCGGTCGGCCATCGCCGCCACCTCCTCGAGCGCACCCATCGCGATCATCCGGTCGAAGCGTCTTTCGATGCGCGGGGTCAGCCA
>SBFT01000385.1 GCA_006227805.1 Paracoccaceae bacterium | reverse complement strand
TCCTGCATACCGGCGGGGCGGTCGCGCTCTTCGGGTATGACTCGGCCTTCGATCTCACCGCGCGCTGGATCGGCTGAGGGCAGCACGGCGCGCGCAAGGCCGGGTCCACGGGGCGCCCTTCGCGGGGCGGGTCGCGGAACACCGGGCCAATGCCGCGGAATTCGTCGAGCCCGGACGACCGGTCCTGTCGGTCGTCTCGTCGGGGCGGCCGTCGCTCGAGATCATCCTGCCCGCGGAATGGCTGGCCTGGGTGGGCCCGGGAAGCGCGGGCCGCCTGCGGATAGATGCGGTGCCGGGCGAGATCCCGGTCACCGTGTCCTCGCTCGCGCCGTCGATCGACCCGGTCAGCCGGACCCTGCGCGTAAAGGCCACCATCGACGACGCGACCGCCCCGATCCTGCCCGGCATGTCGGGCTTCGTGGTGCTGGAGCGCAGCCAGTGATCCCGGGCGCGTCGCCGCCCGAGCCGCAGACACCCGGCCCGGAGGCCCGCCCGCGCGCGCTGGGCGCCGGGGACCAGACCGCCGCCCTGCTGCGGCTGTTGCAGCTGGAAGCCGATGTGCGCCGGATCGAGACCCTGCGCGAACTGGTCTTTCACATGGCCAACGAAAGCCGCTCGGTGCTGCCGTTCCGCCAGGCCTGCGTCTTCCTGCGCCGGCGCGGCTGGCGCCTCGAGGCCGTGTCCTCGGTCAATGCCTTCGATCCGCAGGCGCCGCTCAACCGCGCGCTGCGCGCGGTCGTCGCGGCGCTGCCGGTGTCGGAGGGCGACGGCGATCAGAGGATCGACCTGACCTCGGGCGGCCATTCCGACGCCCTGTCGGGCCATGCCTTCCCGCATCTTCTGTGGCTGCCGATGCGGGCGCGCTCGGGCGCCGTGTTCGCGGGCCTGCTTCTGCTGCGCGAGACACCCTGGCCCGAGACCATCCTGCCGCTGGCGCGCCGGGTCGCCGACACCTATGCCCATGCCTGGGAGGCGCTGGCGGGTCCGCGCGTTGGCCGCCGCATCGGGCCGCCGCGCCGCATCCTGTGGCCGCTGGTCGGCGCGACCCTTCTGGCCCTGGGCTTCGTGCAGGCGCCGCTGAGCGTGCTGGCCCCGGCCGAAGTCACGGGGCGCGACCGGACGGTGGTCGCGGCGGCGCTGAACGGGGTGGTCGAGGAGGTCCTCGTCGCGCCCAACGCTCTGGTAGAGGCGGGCGCGCTTCTGGCGCGCTATGACGACACCGAGTTGCGCAACGCGCTCGAGATCGCCGACCGCGAGACGATCGTCGCCCGGGCGCGGCTCGAGATGCTGCAGAGCGCCGCCTTCACCGACCGGGCGGCGGCGCGCGAACTCAAGGTGGCCGAGGCGCAGCTGGAGCTCGCCCTGGCCGAAAGCGCGCTAGCGCGCGAGCGGCTGGCCGGTGTCGAGCTGCGCGCCCCGCGCGCGGGGCTTGCGGTGTTCGCCGATGCGGGCGCGCTGGTGGGCAGGCCGGTCACGATCGGCGAGCGCCTGATGGAGATCGTCGATCCCCTCGACCTGGAATTCACGCTGCGGCTGCCGGTGGACGACAGCATCGTCCTGCGCGAGGGTGCGCGGCTGCGGGTGTTCCTCGACAGCAATCCCCTCGACCCGGTTCCGGGCGTGCTGACGCGGCGTAGCTATCGCGCGACCCTCCAGGACGACGGCAGTTTCGCCTACACGCTGACCGCCCGGGCCCCGGAGGGGGCGCTGGCCGGGGCGCGCATCGGCGCGCAGGGGACCGCCCAGGTCTTCGGCGAGCGCCACTCGATCTACTTCATCGTCTTCCGCCGTCCCTACAGCTGGCTGCGCCAGCGCCTGGGGCTCTGAGCCATGGCGACGGGTGCCTCGGCGGACCGGCCGCTCGGGCGGCTGCGCGACGATCTCGAGATCTCGCCCGGTGCGCCGTTCCTGTCGGGCGCACCGGCCTGGGTGATCCGCGACCCCGTGCGCCATCGCTTCTACCAGATCGGCCAGCGCAGCATCGACGTGCTGTCGCGCTGGTCCGCCGGCAGCGCCGAGCGCCTGAAGGAGCGTCTTTTCCTCGAGAAGGGCCTGCGCCTTCAGGACGGGGAACTCGAGGCGCTGATCCGGTTCCTCACGCAGAACGAATTGCTGGAAGGGGGCGGCGCGGGCACCGCCGCGCGCTTCGCGGAGGTCGCGCGGCGTCAGGCCGGGCTGAACCTCTGGCCGCGCGCGCAGAAGCTGGTCTTCTTCCGCGTGCCGCTGGTCCGGCCCGAGCCCTTCCTGCGCGCCACATGGCCCTTCGTGCGTCCGCTCTTCAGCCGGGGTTTCGTCTGGCTGAGCCTGATCGTGCTGTGCCTGGGCCTCTACCTCGCCAGTCGCCAGATGGCCGAGATCGAGGCCCATGTCCGCAACGCCTTCACCTGGTCCGGGGCGGCGCTGTTCCTGGTGGCGATCGCGGGGATCAAGGTCCTGCACGAGCTGGGGCATGCCTATCTGGCGATCCGGCGGGGCCTGCGCGTGCCGGTCATGGGGGTGGGCTTCTTTGTCTTCCTGCCGCTGCTCTACACCGACATCTCGGATGCCTGGCGGTTGCGCCGGCGATCGGACCGGGTGCTGATCGACCTGGGCGGGATCATGGTCGAACTGGCCGTGGCGATCTATGCCACGCTCTTGTGGTGCTTCCTGCCGGACGGCGCGATGCGCAGCGTCGCCTTCGCCGTCGCGACGTCGGGCTGGGTCCTGTCGCTGATGGTCAACCTGAATCCCTTCCTGCGCTTCGACGGCTATTACCTGTTGTCGGACGCCTTCGGCATCCAGAACCTGCAGCCGCGCGCCATCGCGCTGGGCAAATGGGCGATGCGGCGGGCGCTGTGGGGACTGGACGACCCCGCGCCCGAGGCGCTGGGGCCGCGCGCGCGGGCCTGGATGGTCGCCTATGCCTACGGGGTGTGGGCCTATCGGCTGGTCCTGTTCGTCACCATCGCGGCCCTGGTCCACGCGATGTTCT
>SBFT01000019.1 GCA_006227805.1 Paracoccaceae bacterium | reverse complement strand
CGTCCGGCCGCGCCTGGGGCCGCACCGCGTCGGCCGCGGGCTCCATGGCGGCACTTTCGGCGGCGGCGCCCTCGGACCGCTCGGGCAATATCCGCTGGGCCAGGCCGCAGCCCGTCAAGGCGAGGGTCATCAGGATCACGGCGATGCGCATGGCCGCAAGCCTAGCCGCCCGCCCCCGCCCCGGCAATCGGCAAACGGCCCTTGCCGAAAAGCCGCATGCTGGATACCAATATCGCCATGACCACGCCCCTGATCGACCCCTTCGCGCGCGCGATTTCCTACCTGCGCGTCTCGGTGACGGACCGCTGCGACTTCCGCTGCGTCTATTGCATGTCCGAGAACATGACCTTCCTGCCCAAGAAGGAGCTGTTGACGCTCGAGGAACTGGACCGCATGTGTTCGGCCTTCATCGGGATGGGCGTCCAGAAACTGCGCATCACCGGGGGCGAGCCGCTGGTGCGCCGCGATATCCTGACCTTCTTCAGGGCGATGCGGCGACACCTCGACAGCGGCGCACTGAAGGAACTGACGCTGACCACCAACGGCAGCCAGCTGGAACGTTTCGCGGCCGAGCTTTTCGAGGCGGGCGTGCGTCGGGTCAATGTCTCGCTCGACACGCTGGACGACGACAAGTTCGCCCGGATCACCCGCTGGGGCCGCCTGCCCCAGGTCCTGAAGGGCATTGACGTGGCGCAGGCGGCGGGCCTGAGGATCAAGATCAACGCGGTGGCGCTGAAGGGCTTCAACGAGGACGAGCTGCCCCGCATCACAGAATGGTGCGCCGACCGCGGCATGGACCTGACCTGGATCGAGGTCATGCCGATGGGCGATCTGGGCAACGAGGACCGTCTGGACCAGTACTGGTCCCTGAAGGACGTCCGGCGCCGCTACGAGGAAAGCTACACCGTCACCGACCTGGCCGAGCGCACGGGCGGCCCCGCCCGCTATGTCCGGCTCGAGGAGACGGGCCAGAAGATCGGCTTCATCACGCCGCTCACGCATAATTTCTGCGAAAGCTGCAACCGCGTGCGGCTGACCTGCACGGGCCAGCTCTACATGTGCCTCGGCCAGGAGGACATGGCCGACCTGCGCGCGCCCCTGCGCGCCTCGCAAGACGATGCGGTTCTGCGCGACGCCATCCGCGCCGCCATCGCGCGCAAGCCCAAGGGGCACGACTTCGACTATTCCCGGCAGCGCGTCGCGGGCCAGGTCTCGCGCCACATGAGCCATACGGGCGGGTAAGTCCCATGTCCGCCCCGCCCCCCGGGGCGCCCACCTTCCTTCTGCGCGCCTACCGCGCGGCGATGGCGGCCCTGCAACCGCTGGCCTTCCGGGTGGTCGCGCGCAAGCTGCGCCGCCACGGCGTGGACGAGGCGCGCATCCGCGAGCGGCTGGGGCACGCAACGCTGCCGCGCCCCGAAGGCGATGTGGTCTGGTTTCACGGCGCCAGCGTCGGCGAAAGCCTGGCGATGCTGTCCCTGATCGACGCGATGCTGGCGCGCAGGCCCGATCTGTCGGTCCTGGTGACGTCCGGAACCGCCACCTCGGCCGAGGTCATGGCGCGCCGCCTGCCACCGCGCGCGCGCCACCAGTTCGCGCCCCTCGACACACCCGCCGCCGTGACGCGCTTTCTCGACCATTGGCGCCCGCGCGCGGGGCTTTTCGTGGAAAGCGAGCTCTGGCCCAACATGCTGATGATGGCGCGCGCGCGCGGCGTCCGCCTGGCCCTGGTGAATGCGCGCCTCAGCCGAAAGTCGATCGAGGGCTGGTCGAGATATCCCGGCACCGCGCGGACGGTGCTGGGCCAGTTCGACCTGATCGTGACGCAGAACCGCGACGGGGCCACGGATCTGGCCCGGATGGGCGCGCCGGGGGACCGCCTGCGCGCGGGCGTGAACCTCAAGTCCTTCGCCGCCCGGCTGCCTGCGGACGCGGCGTTGCTGGAAGGGCTGCGTCACGCCATCGGCACCCGTCCGCTCTGGGTGGCAAGTTCCACCCATGACGGCGAGGAGGACGCGATCCTCGACGCGCATCTCGGTATCCTGCGCCGCCATCCGGAGGCTTTGCTGATCCTGGCCCCGCGCCATCCCGACCGCGCCGGGGCCGTCGAGGGCCTGATCCGCGCCCGTGGCCTGACGGCGGCCCGCCGCGGCGTCGGCGCGCTGCCCGGACCCGAGACACAGGTCTATCTCGCCGACACGCTGGGCGAGATGGGGCTCTGGTATGCGCTCTCGCCGATCGTGTTCCTGGGCGGTTCCCTGCGCGAGGTCGGCGGCCACAACCCCTATGAACCCGCGCTCTTCGGCGCGGCCATCGCCAGCGGCCCGCATGTGGCGAATTTCAGCGAAACCTATGACGCCATGGCCCGGCTGGGCGCGGTCGCGATCCTGGGCGACGCGACCGCCATCGCGGCGCAGGTCACGCGCTGGCTGCAGGACGACGCGGCGCGCGCCAAGGCGGGTGAGGCGGCGCGCGCCTTCGCGGACCGCGGACAGGCGGCGCTCGAGGGGCTGGTGGACGATCTGGTGGCGACGCTGCTTGCGGGACCTGCGTGATGCCCGAACTCTTCGTCACCAACTTCAACCGCAACTTCACCGGTGTCTCGGCGACGGCCGCCAACGTGATCCGCCGGCAGGTCCGGGATTTCGACCTGGCGCTGGTGGGCCAGCCCCTGCCGGGATGCCCCGATCCGATCACCCTGCGAGAGGCCCGGACCCTGTCGCGCGCGGCGCCGCCAAACCGGCCCTTCGCGATCTGGCATGTGCGCCGCAACCCCGAGATGCGCGCCGGACTATGGGCGCGCGACGTGCTGCGGCTGCCGATCCGGCTGGTCTTCACCTCGGCCGCGCAGCGCCGCCACTCGGCCTTTCCACGCTGGCTGATCGGCCGCATGGACGCCGTGATCGCCACGACCGAAGAGGCCGCCTCATTCGTGCCGCATGTCCGCGCGGTGGTGCCCCATGGCGCCGATACCGATCTCTTCACCCCCGCGCAGGACCGCGCGGCGGCCTGGGCGGCGCTGGGTCTTGGCGGCACGGCGGGGATCGCCACGATCGGACGCGTCCGCCCCGAGAAGGGCACCGATCTCTTCGTCGACGCGATGATCCGCGCCCTGCCCGACCTGCCGGGCGTCACCGCGCTGGTGGTGGGGCGCGCGGCGCGCGAGCATCAGAAATTCGACCTCGACCTCAAGGACCGCGTGCAGCGCGCGGGCCTGATCGACCGCATCCGCTTCGTAGGCGAGCTGCCCGCCACCGACCTGCCCGCCCTGATGCGCGCCCTGTCGCTGGTGGTGCAACTGCCGCGCTACGAAGGCTATGGCATGGTCCCCCTCGAGGCCATGGCCAGCGGCACGCCCTTCATCGGATCGCGGGCGGGCTATTTCGAGGCCTTCTCGGCGCAAGGCCGCAGCGGCGTGATCGTCCCGCAGGAGGCGGCGCAGGCGGCGGCCGAGGCCACGAGGGCGATCCTGTCCGATCCCGACCGACACGCGGCCATGGCCATCGCCGCGCGCGAGATCGCCGAGCGAAGCTTCAGCGCCCGGGCCGAGGCCGCGGGCATCGCGCATGTCTATGACCTGCTCTGGTCGGACAGGGGGTGACTCTTGCGAGGCTCTGCCTCGCGCTCCGGGATATTTTCAGCGAGAGGAAGACCCGGATCGCTCCTTCCTCTCGCTCCAAATATCCCGGGGGGCCCGAAGGGTGGGGGCGGAGCCCCCTCCGGACCCGCAGTCAGGCCGCCGGCATCCGCTGTTCGACGATTTCGGCCCACCAGCTGCAACCCGCCGGGATCGCCTCGTCGTTGAAGTCGTATTCCGGATGGTGGACCGCGGCGGTGTCGCCATTGCCCACGAGGATATAGGCGCCGGGGCGTTCTTCCAGCATGTAGGCGAAATCCTCGCCGCCCATCACCAGGGGCGCTTCCTCGCAGCCGCCCGAGACCTTGCGCGCGACGCTGGCCGCGAATTCGGTCTGCTCGTCATGGTTCACCATGACCGGGTATCCCCTGATGTAGCGGATATCGGCCTTGCCGCCGAACGTGGCCGCGATGCCGTCGCAGATCTCCTTGATCCGCTTCTCGGCCAGCGCGCGCATCTCGGGCGACATGGTGCGCACGGTGCCCTTGATCTGCACCTTCTGGGGGATGACGTTGAAGGCCTTGGACGAGGTCTCGAACGAGGTGACCGAGACCACGACGCGATCGACCGGGTCGGCGTTGCGGCTGGCGATCGTCTGCAGCGCCAGCACCGCCTGCGCGGCCATCACGGTGGTGTCGACCGTCTCGTGCGGCTTGGCGGCGTGCCCGCCCAGGCCTTCGAACCAGATGTCGAACTGGTCGGTGGCGGCGAAGAAGGGGCCGGTGCGGATCGCGAAGCTGCCGACGGGTTTGCCCGGCCAGTTGTGCATCCCGTAGACCTCGTCGATGCCGAAGCGCTCCATCATGCCGTCCTGGCACATCTCGCGGCCGCCGCCGCCGCCTTCCTCGGCGGGCTGGAAGATGACCACGACCGTGCCGTCGAAATTGCGCGTCTCGGCCAGGTATTTCGCGGCCCCCAGCAGCATCGCGGTATGGCCGTCATGGCCGCAGGCATGCATGGCGCCGGGCGTCTTCGAGGCATAGTCGACCCCCGTCTGTTCATGGATCGGCAGCGCGTCCATGTCCGCGCGCAGGCCGATCACGCGGCCCCTGGTGTCGGACTTGCCGCGGATCACGCCCACGACGCCGGTGCGGCCGATGCCGGTGACGACCTCGTCGCAGCCGAAGGCCTGCAGTTTCTCGGCCACCAGCGCGCTGGTGCGATGGGTCTCGAACAGGATCTCGGGGTTCTCGTGGAGATCGCGCCGCCAGGCGGTGATCTCGTCCTGGAGTTCGGCGAAGCGGTTCTTGACGGGCATGGGTCTTGTCCTTTCAGGCGGTAAGCGGCATCCGCGTTTCGGCCAGCGTGGCGAACCAGCTGCAGCCTGCGGGGATGGCATCGTCGTTGAATTCGTAGGCGGGGTTGTGCAACTCGGCGCTGGCGCCGTTACCAAGGAAAACGAAGGCGCCGGGGCGCTGGCCCAGCATGTCGGCGAAATCCTCGCCGCCCATGACCGGCGCGATGTCGGTGCGCACCCCGGGCGAGACCGCCTGCGCGGCGGCCAGCGCGTGGGCCGCCATGTCGGGCGTGTTGATCGTCGCAGGCACGCAAGGCATGTAGTCGAGCCGCGCCGTCGCCCCGTGCGCCTGCGCGGTGGCCTCGGCCACTTCCTTGATCCGGGTGCGGATCAGGTCCTGCACGCCCGGGTCGAGATAGCGGACCGTGCCCTTGATGCGCGCAATCCCCGCGATGACGTTGTGGGCATCGGTGTCGGTGCGCAGCGAACAGACCGACAGCACCGCCGGTTGCAGGGGATCGACGTTGCGCGCCACCACCTGTTGCAGCGCCATGACCACGGCCGATCCCGCCAGCGTCGCATCCACCGTCTGGTGCGGCATGGCGCCGTGACCGCCGCGGCCCGTCACCTCGATCTCGAAGAAGTCGGTCGCGGCCATCAGCGGGCCTTCGCGCAGGGCGAATTCCCCGGCAGGCAGGCCGGGCCAGTTGTGCAGGCCATAGACTTCGTCCACCCGCCAGCGGTCCATGACGCCATCCTCCAGCATCGCCTTCGCGCCGCCGCCGCCCTCTTCCGCCGGCTGGAACAGCAGCACCACCGTGCCGTCGAAATTGCGCGTCTCCGCGAGATACTGCGCCGCCCCCAGCAGCATCGCGGTGTGCCCGTCGTGCCCGCAGGCATGCATCTTGCCCCGTTCGGTCGAGGCATGGGGCAGTCCCGTCGCCTCGACGATGGGCAGCGCGTCCATGTCGGCGCGGAAGGCGATCACCCGTCCCTTCGTGTCGCTCCGCCCCCGGATCACGCCCACGACGCCGGTCCGGCCCACGCCGGTCACCACCTCGTCGCAGCCGAAGGCACGCAGGCGGTCGGCCACCAGCGCCCCGGTGCGATGTTCCTCGAAGCGCAGTTCGGGATGGGCGTGGATATCCCGCCGCCACTCGGCGATCTGGCCCTGCAATTCCGCGAAACGGTTCTTGATCGGCATGGCCCCTACCCCGCTGGCATCCGGGTTTCGACCATGCCGGCAAGCCAGGAACAGCCCATCGGGATGATCTCGTCGTTGAAATCGTATTTCGGGTGGTGCAGCCCCGCGCTGTCGCCATTGCCAAGGCGGATATAGGCCCCGGGCCGTGCCTGCAGCATGAAGGCGAAATCCTCGCCCCCCATGACCATGGGCGATATCCCGCAATCGCCCGCCACCGCGCGGGCGACCTCCATGGCGTATCCGGTCTCGGCCTCATGGTTGACCAGCACGGGATAGCCTTCCGCGAAGTCGACCTGCGCGCTGCCGCCGAAGGTGGCGGCGATGCCGCCCGCGACCTCGTGAATGCGGCGGCGCGCCATCGCGCGCTGCGCTTCCTGCATCGACCGCACCGTGCCGCGCAGGGTCACCCGCTGCGGGATCACGTTGAAGGCGGTCGAGGAGGACTGGATCGAGGTGACCGAGACGACCAGCTGTTCCACCGGATCGGCGTTGCGCGCCACGATCTGTTGCAGCGCCACGCCCAGGTGGAAGGACATCACCGCGGTATCGACCGTCTGGTGGGGCCGCGCGGCATGGCCGCCGCGCCCTTCCAGAACGATCTCGAATTCGTCGGTCGCGGCCATCATCGGGCCGGGGCGGATCGCGAAAGTCCCCGCGGGCAGGCCCGGCGCGTTGTGCAGGCCATAGACCTCCTGAACGCCCCAGCGCTCCATCAGGCCGTCATCGACCATGGCCTTGCCGCCCGCGCCGCCCTCTTCCGCGGGCTGGAAGATGACCACCGCCGTGCCGTCGAAATTGCGCGTCTCGGCGAGGTATTGCGCCGCGCCCAGAAGCATCGCGGTATGCCCGTCATGGCCGCAGGCATGCATGACGCCCGGATGGGTCGAGGCATGGGCGGCGCCCGTCTCCTCGTGGATGGGCAGGGCGTCCATGTCGGCGCGCAGGCCGATCACGCGGCCTTTCGTGTCGCTGCGCCCCCTGATCACCGCGACGACGCCGGTGCGGCCGATCCCGGGCACCACCTCGTCGCAGCCGAAGGCGCGCAGGCGGTCCGCCACCACCTCGGCGGTGCGGTGGACGTCATACATCAGTTCGGGATGGGCGTGCAGGTCACGGCGCCACTCGGTGATGCGGGGGTGGAGTTCTGCGAAGCGGTTCTTGATCGGCATGGGTCTCTCAGGTCCTGACCGGCAGGCGGCGCTCGACCAGTTCCACGAACCAGCTTGCCCCCAGGGGGATCGCGTCGTCGTCGAACCGATAGGCCGGATGGTGACATTGCGGCGTGTCGCCGTTGCCCAGGAACATATAGGCTCCGGGCCGTTCTTCCAGCATGAACGAGAAATCCTCGGCGGGCATGATCGGATCGGCATCCTCGATCACGGACGACGACACCGCCTTCGCCGCCGCGATCGCATGGGCGGTCTGCGCCTCGTGGTTGACGGTGACGGGATAGCCCTCGTCCCAGGTCACTTCGGCGGTCGCGCCGAAGGCCGCGGCGGTATGGGACGCGATCTCGCGGATGCGGTGTTCGGCCTGGGCGCGGCAGGCGTTGTCGAGCGTGCGCACCGTGCCGCGCATGACGACCCTGTGGGCGATGATGTTCGAGGCGGAACTGTCGGTCTGGAAGGTGCCCACGGTCAGCACGACGCGGTGCAGCGGGTTGATGCTGCGCGCGACGACGCTTTGAAGGCTGACGACGATCTGCGCGGCGACCAGCGTGGTGTCGATCGCCTCGTGCGGGACGGCGGCATGGCCGCCGCGCCCCGTCACCACGATCTCGAATTCATCCGCCGACGCCATCAGCGCGCCGGGCCGGATCGCGAAGGTGCCCACGGGCACGCCGGGGGCGTTGTGCAGGCCATAGACCTCGTCGATCTTCCAGCGCTCCATCAGCCCGTCGCGGCACATCTCGCGGCCCCCCGCGCCGCCTTCCTCGGCAGGCTGGAAGATCAGCACGACATTCCCGTCGAAATTCCGCGTCTCGGCCAGGTATTTCGCCGCGCCCAGCAGGATGGCGGTGTGCCCGTCATGGCCGCAGGCATGCATGATCCCGGGCGTGGTCGAGGGGAAATCGACGCCCGAGGCTTCCGTGATCGGCAGCGCGTCCATGTCCGCGCGCAGACCGATGGTGCGCACGGCCCCGCCCTGTCCCTGGCCGCGCCCCCGGATGGTGGCGACGACGCCGGTCCGGCCGATGCCGGTGGTGATGTCGTCGACGCCGATCTCGCGCAGGCGCTCGGTCACGAAGGCCGCGGTCTGGTGGACCTCGTACATCAGTTCGGGATGCTGATGCAGGTGGCGCCGCCAGGCGGTCACCTCGGCGTGCATCTCGGCCAGCCGGTTGCGGATGGGCATGTCGGTCTCCTTCGGTCTGTCAGGCGGCGGCCTTGCCTCCGAGACGGTCGAGCAGGCCTTCCATGAAGTCCTGCCCGGCCCGGAACTGCGCCAACGTGATGAATTCGTTCGGCTGATGCGCCTGGGCGATGTCGCCGGGGCCGCAGACGACGGCGGAGTAACCCGCTTCCTGGAACTGGCCGGCTTCGGTGCCGTAGCTGACCACATGCGTGGCGTTGTCGCCGGTGATCGCGCGTGCCAGGCCTTCCGCCTCGCCCCTCTCCTCGGGGCGCAGGGGCGGCACGCGGAAGCGGGCATCGACATCGATGCGCGCCTCGGGATGGACCGCCTTCATCGCCGCCTCGGCCTCGGCCAGACGGTCCCGGATGCGCCGGTCCCAGCTTCCCGGTTCGGCGTCGGGCGTCGCGCGATAGCCGATATCGAAGCGGCAATGCTTGGCGGTGATGTTCTGCGCCGTGCCGCCCGCGATGGTGCCCACGTGCAGCGTCGTGAAGGGCGGGTCGAACATCGCGGCCAGGGGGCCGGGCGCGCGCGCCATCTCCTCGGCATTGACCCGGTTGGCCCAGTCGATGATGCGGGCCGCCTCCATCACTGCGCTGACCCCGGTATGCAGGATCGAGGAATGGACCTCGAACCCCCAGACATCGACGAAATACCCCTCGCCCCCCTTGTGGCCGGTGACGGCCTTCATCATCGAGGGTTCGCCTACGATCACCGAGGCGCCCTTCGGCACCATGCCCTGCATCGCCGCGATCATCGGGGGCGCGCCGGTGCAGCCCAGCTCCTCGTCGAAACTCAGCGCCAGTTGCAGGGGCCGCGCCACGCCGCGGCGCTGCGCCTCGACCAGGGCCCAGATCGCCAGCGCGTCGAAGCCCTTCATGTCGGTGGTGCCGCGCCCGTAGAGCCGCCCGTCGCGCTCCGTGAGTGTGAACGGATCGCTGTCCCAGGGCTGGCCATCCACCGGCACCACGTCGGTATGCCCCGACAGCACGACCGCGCCTTCCCGGCGCGGGCCGGCATGGGCGATCACGGCGGCCTTGTGCGGCTGGGCCGGATCGGGCCAGCGATGCACCTCGATCCCGTGCGTGTCGAGATAGTCGCAGACCCAGTCCACCAGCGGCAGGTTGGTGTCGCGGCTGACGGTCGGGAACGAAATCAGCGCCGCCAGGATCTCGCGCGGGGTCAGGACCTTGGCCATCAGGGCCTCAGTATCCGCTGTCGGTGGTCAGCACGAAGTGGCCGGGCTCGACCTCCTTGTAGGCCGAAGGCTGCGGCTGATAGCCCAGGGGATGGATCGGCGAGGGGATCGGCTTGAAGTTCAGGTCCTTCTCCTGCTTGCGCTGGCGCGGGTCGGCGATGGGCACCGCCTTCATCAGGGCCTGGGTATAGGGGTGCTGGGGATTGCCGAAGACGCGGGCGCGCGGACCCAGTTCGACGATGCGGCCCAGATACATCACGCCGACGTTGTGGCTGACCCGTTCGACCACGGCCATGTCGTGGCTGATGAACAGGAAGGACAGCCCCAGATCGGCCTGCAATTCCATCATCAGGTTCAGGACCTGCGCCTGCACGCTGACATCGAGCGCGCTGACGGCCTCGTCCGCGACGATCAGCTTGGGGTTCAGGGCCAGCGCGCGGGCGATGGCGATGCGCTGGCGCTGGCCGCCCGACATCTCGTGCGGGAAGCGGCGCATGAAGCTGCGCGGCAGGTGCACCCGGTCGAACAGCTCGGCCACCCGGTCCTGCAGTTCGGATCCCCGCGCGATGTCGTAGTTGAGCAGAGGCTCGGCCACCTGGTCGCTGAGCTGCATCTGCGGGTTCAGCGAGGCGAAGGGATCCTGGAAGATCATCTGCATGTCCTGGCGCGCGCGGCGCAGGCCGCTGGTGTCCAGCTTCATGATATCGATGTCGCCCAGGCGGATCTGGCCCGACATCGGCTCGACCAGGCGCAGGATCGACCGCCCGGCCGAGGACTTGCCGCAGCCCGATTCCCCCACCAGGCTGAGGGTCTGGCCCTTGTTCAGCGTGAAGGACACGTCCTCGACGGCGTGGACATTTGCCACCGTGCGGCGGAAGAAGCCGCCCTTGACCGGAAAGCGCGTCGTGAGGTTCTTCACCGTCAGCAGCACCTGGTTGGTGCCCTTGATCGGCTCGATCTTCTGGTTCTCGACCCCCATCAGCTTCATCGGCTCGGGCCAGGCCTTGCCCTCCATCTCGCCCAGCTTCGGGACAGCCGCCAGCAGCGCCTTGGTATACTCGTGCTGCGGGTTCTCGAAGATCTCCTGGACCGGGCCTTCTTCCACCTTGTTGCCGCGATACATGACGACCACGCGGTCGGCCATCTGGGCCACCACCGCCATGTCGTGGGTGATGAACATCACGGCGGTGCCCGTCTCGCGCTTGAGACGGTCCATCAGGGCCAGGATCTCGGCCTGGATCGTCACGTCGAGCGCGGTCGTCGGTTCGTCCGCGATCAGGAGCTTCGGTTCGCAGGCCAGCGCCATCGCGATCACGATGCGCTGACGCATCCCCCCGGAGAGTTCGTGCGGATATTGCTTCAGACGGCGTTCGGGCTCGGGGATGCGCACCTGGCGCAGGAGTTCCAGCGCGCGCGCCTCGGCCTTCTCGCGGCTCAGGCCGCGATGGACGCGCAGGCCCTCGGTCAACTGGCGGCCCACGGTGAAGACGGGGTTCAGGGCCGTCATCGGTTCCTGGAAGATCATCCCGATCTGGTTGCCGCGGATATCGCGCATCCGGTCCTGGCTGACATTGGCCAGGTCGATCGGCTTGCCGTCGCCCGCATCGAAGAGCAGCCGTCCGCCCGCGATCGCGCCCCCGCCATATTCGACCAGCCGCATCAGCGACAGCGACGAGACCGACTTGCCCGATCCGCTTTCGCCGACGATGCAGACTGTCTCTCCCGGGCGCACGTCGAAGGACACGTTCTCGACGCCCACGACGGGGCCGTCCTTGGTCTGGAACTCGACCCGCAGCCCCTCGATGCGGGCGATCTTTTGTTCGGGTCTCTGGTCCGGCGTCTGATCGAGCACGCGCGCATTCCTTCACGGGACATGGGATTGGCGAACGCTACGACCAGCCGCTGGGCAGTGTCAAACGCTGTCGCCCCTCGGGGGCCATTTCGCGACGGCAAGGCTTGCATTTTCCACAAACTCTGTTTCGATGAGAGCGTCTCCGGTCCCGACCCGGAATGCCGCCCGTGTGACGCGCTGCGTTTTTGACGGCATTTCAAGGATTTGGGCCAGGGCCGGTAACAAATGGTCCGCGGTCAACGCGGATCGCGACCTAAGGCACGGTCCCCGTGTCCAACAAGGAGTGTAGAATGAAACTCAGAACCCTACTCATGGGTGCCATCGCCATGACAGCCCTGGCGCCTGCCGCCATGGCCGAACGCGGTTCGGACGGCAATGTCAGCATCATCTACTGGCAGGCGCCCTCGATCCTGAACCCGTTCCTGTCGGGCGGCACCAAGGACGTTGAATCGTCCTCGCTGATCCTCGAGCCGCTGGCCCGCTACAATCCCCAGGGCGAGCTGATCCCCTGGCTGGTCGACGAGATCCCGACCGTCGCCAATGGCGGCGTCAGCGCGGACCTGACCTCGATCACCTGGAAGATCACGCCAGGCATCCTTTGGTCGGACGGCACGCCCTTCACCAGCGCCGACGTCAAGTTCACCTGGGAATACTGCACCCATCCCGAAGGCGGCTGCGCGCAGCTGTCCAAGTTCGATGGCGTGAGCGCGGTGGAAACGCCGGACGACCTGACCGTGGTGGTCAAGTTCGACCAGCCGAAACCCTTCCCCTACGGTCCCTTCGTCGGTGGCGAAAGCCCGATCATCCAGGCCGCGCAGTTCGCCGACTGCATGGGCGCGCGCGCGCCCGAATGCACCGAGCAGAACTTCAATCCGATCGGAACCGGCGCCTTCAAGGTGGTCGAGTTCAAGCCGAACGACGTGATCACGCTGGAAGCCAACCCCAATTATCGTGATCCGGCCAAGCCCGCCTTCGCCACGATGACCTTCAAGGGCGGCGGCGACGCGACGGCGGCGGGCCGCGCCGTGATGGAAACGGGCGAATTCGACTATGCCTGGAACCTGCAGCTGGCGCCCGACGTCATCGCGCAGATGCAGGCCGGCGGCAAGGGCACGCCCATCGCGGGCTTCGGCCCGCTGGTCGAGCGCATCCACCTGAACTGGACCAACCCGTCGCCCAGCCTGCCGGAAGGCGAGCGCTCGACCGAGAAGCATCCGCATCCGTTCCTGCGCGACCCGGCCGTCTACAAGGCGATGTCGATGGCGATCGACCGGCCGCTGCTGGTCGAGATCGGCTATGGCCAGGCCGGCCGCGTGACCTGCAACCTGGTGCCCGCGCCCGAGGCGATCAACTCGGACACCTTCACCTGCGACCAGCAGGACATCGAAGGCGCCAAGGCCATGCTGGAAGCCGCGGGCTGGGTCGACAGCAACGGCGACGGCGTCCGCGAGAAGGACGGCGTGGAACTCAAGGTGCTCTACCAGACCTCGACCAACGCCGTGCGTCAGGACTTCCAAGCCCTGATCAAGCAGTGGTGGGAGGAAATCGGCATCCAGACCGAGCTGCGCAACGTCAACGCGTCGGTCTTCTTCGGCGGTGACCCGGGCTCGCCCGACACCTTCCAGAAGTTCTACGCCGACGTGCAGATGTATGCCAACACCTTCAACGGCACCGACGCGCAGGCCTACATGGGCGACCAGGTTTGCGGCACCGCGCCGCGCCCCGACACCCAGTGGCAGGGCGCGAACATCAGCCGCTTCTGCATGCCGGAATACGATGCGCTCTACGAAACCCTGACGAAGACGGCCGATGCGGCCGAGCGCGCCAGCATCACCCGGCAACTGAACGACATGTATGTCGAGAATGGCGGCGTGATCCCGCTGGTGCACCGCGGTCGTCTGTCGGCCCATTCCAACACGCTGGGCGGCGTCGTTCTGAACGTCTGGGACACCGAGCTGTGGAACGCAGCCGACTGGTTCCGCAAGGAAGGCAGCTAAGCCTTTGAACCGGCCCGCCCCGGACTTTGCGCCGGGGCGGGTTTGGTTTGCCCGCCCTCTCCCGATACAGACTCATCCGCAAAGGCGCCGTGCATGCTGACCTTTACCATCCGACGATTGGTTCTGGCCGTCCCGACGCTTTTGTTCATCAGTCTCGTCATTTTCCTTCTCCTGGAACTCGCCCCCGGTGATCCCATGGCGCAGGTGCCGCTGACGGTGCCGCCCGAGGTCAAGGAAAAGATGCGCGAGGCGCTGGGCCTCGGCCAGCCCTGGCCCATCCGCTACTGGAAATGGCTGGTCCAGTTCTTCTGGATCGAACCGCAGGTGCTGATCGACTGGATGTTCGGCACCACCTTCAGCGCCAATGACCTGCGCGTCATCAGCTGGCAGACCCGCTCGCCCGTGATGGACATCGTGATCCAGCGGATGCCCCAGACGCTGTGGGTCGTGGGCACCGCCTACCTGGTCGGCATCCTGATCGCCCTGCCCATCGGCATCTACTCGGCCTATCGCCAGTATTCCTGGTTCGACAATGCCGGGACCTTCGTGACGATGGTGGGCTTTTCGGTGCCGCCCTTCTTCTCGGGCGTTCTGGTCATCGTGATCTTCTCGGTCCAGCTGGGCTGGTTCCCCTCGATCTACGACACCACTCACCGCGTCACCGACTGGGACAGCTTCGTGGTGCAGTTGCAGCAGATGATCATGCCGGTGATGGTGCTGGCCTTGCAGATCACCAGCCAGATGAGCCGCTTCATGCGCGCCTCGATGCTCGACAACCTGAACCAGGATTACGTGCGCACCGCCCGCGCCAAGGGCCTGCGCGAACGCACGGTCGTGCTGGTCCATGTGCTGCGCAACTCGATGATCCCGGTCATCACCGTCATCGCCATCGGCATCCCCTCGATCTTCGGGGGCGCGATCATCACCGAACAGGTCTTCAAGGTGAACGGCATCGGCCAGCTGCTGATCACCGCGATCGAGGCCAACGACCTGCCGATGGTGCAGACGCTGACCTTCATCTTCGCCGTGCTGATCGTGCTGTTCAACCTGATCGCCGATGTCCTCTACGGCATACTCGACCCCAGGATCCGCTATGACTGAGCCCGTCCCCGCCACCCCCGTTCCGCCCAAGGGCGTCGTCGAGGCGATCCCGACCCGCCCGCCGCGCAGCCAGTGGGCCGAAGTCTGGCAACAGCTGAAATCCCACAAGGGCGCTATGACGGGGGCGTTCCTCTTCGTCTTCATCATCCTGGCGGTGATGGTCGGGCCCCTGATCTGGCGCGTCGATCCGCAGTTCCTGCCGCAGGGGCGCGACTTCATCAACCTGCGCGACACGCGGCCGATCTATACCGCGCTGTGGGACTCGGGCGCCAAGGTGAACTGGAACCACCCGCTGGGCACCGACAACCTGGGCCGCGACACGCTGGCGCGGCTTCTGTCCGGGGGCCGCGTGTCCATCGCGGTGGGGCTGACGGCGATGGTGCTGTCGATCTTCCTGGGCACGCTGATCGGCGTGGTCGCGGGTTATTTCAAGCGTCTCGACGGCCCCCTGATGCGCCTGACGGACCTGTTCTTCGCCCTGCCCCTCCTGCCGCTGATCCTGGTTGCGGCACTTCTCTTCCGGGAATCGCTGTCGGCCTCCTTCGGGCCCGAGGGTGGCGTCTTCATCCTGATCGTGGCGCTGATCGGCGTGACCAGCTGGATGCAGACCGCGCGGATCGTGCGCGGCGACGTGCTGGCCCTGAAGGAGCGCGAATTCATCCTGGCCGCACGCTCGGTGGGCACCTCTCCGTTCAAGCTGATGGTGCGTCACCTGCTGCCCAACGTGCTCTCGCCGATCATGGTGTCGGCGACGCTGGGCATCGCCACCGCGATCATCACCGAAAGCGCGCTCTCGTTCCTGGGTTTCGGCTTCCCGCCGGATTTCCCGACCTGGGGACGCCTCCTGAACGACAGCGTCGACCGCATGGTCCTCTACCCCGAGCGCGTGCTCTGGCCCGGCATCCTGATCTCGCTGACGGTGCTGTCGGTCAATTACCTGGGCGACGGCCTGCGCGACGCGCTGGACCCGCGCATCCGGGGCCGCTGACGGGTTCACATAGCCAAATAAGACCATGTATCCGGAAAACGGGCGGCGGCGCGAACGGCGCCGCCGCTTTGTGCTTCGGGACGGACGAACGACCCGGGAATCGAGGGCGGGCAGGAATTCCGTTCCGGTTTGCACCAGTCCAGCCCGTTCCGTTCAGCTTGATTGCCGCTGAATTCCGCGCCATCTGGGAAATAATTCCATACCGCGCAGGAAATCCCCGATGTTCGAGTCGCTCGGCCTGACCGACACCACCCCCAGAGAGGCCAGCGTTCTCTTCGCCCTGGCCCTGGGCCTCGCCTTCGGCATCCTGGCCGAGCGCACCGGCTTCTGCCTGCGCCGTTCGGTCGTGGGCGAGGACAGCATGCAGGCGCGCGGCGTCTGGCTGACCGCGCTGGCGGTGTCGCTGCTGGCGACGCAGGCCGCCGTCGCGCTGGGCTGGATCGCCTTCGACGCGCATCGCTTCCTCGCCCCCGGCCTGCCCGTTCTGGCCATCGCGCTCGGCGGGCTGGCCTTCGGCGCGGGCATGGTGCTGACGCGCGGCTGCGCGTCGCGCCTCCTCGTCCTCGGCGGCAGCGGCAACCTGCGCGCGCTTCTGGTGCTGGTGGTCTTCGCCATCGTCGCCCATGCCACCATGAAGGGCGTCCTGGCCCCCCTGCGCACGGGCCTCGGCGGCATCACGGTGGATCTGGGCCAATGGGCCAGCCTGTCCGCCCTGCCCGGCGGCGCCTGGGGCGTGACGCTGGTCATCGCCGCATCGGCCTTGTGGGTCGCGCTGCGCTCGGGCAACCGCGTCACGGCGCTGGCGGGCGGCGCACTGATCGGGCTTCTGGCCGCGATCGGCTGGGTCGGCACCGGCTTCGTCCTCCAGGACGAGTTCGATCCGATCGCGCACGAAAGCCTGTCCTTCACCGCCCCCGCGGCGGACAGCCTGTTCTTCGCCCTCGCCGCGACGTCGATCCCGGCGGGCTTCGGCACGGGCCTCGTGGGCGGCGTCCTTCTGGGCGCGCTGGTCGCCTCGCTTTTCGCGGGCAGCTTCCGCTGGCAGAGCTTCGAAAGCCCGGCCCAGACCGGCCGCTACATGGCGGGCGCCGCGCTGATGGGCGTGGGCGGGGTGCTGGCGGGCGGCTGCACGCTGGGCGCGGGCCTCTCGGGCACCGCGACGCTGGGCGTCTCGGCCTTCCTCGCGCTGGCGTTCATCGTGCTGGGGGCGCTTGGCGCGCAGGCGCTCAGCGTTCGATCTTCCGCCGCAGCCGGCGCACCCCGAGCCAGACCGCCGCTACAACCGGCAGAGTGATCAGCGCGCTCAGCAACCCCTTGCTGAGGCCCGTCGCCTCGGCCAGCGGATAGAGCAGGTATCCCGCCAGCGACACCGCGTAATAGCTGATCGCCACGACGGACAGGCCCTCGACCGTGCGTTGCAGCCGCAATTGCAGATCGGCGCGCTGGTCCATGCTTTCCAGCAGCTTCTGGTTCTGCGCGCTGCGTTCCACATCCACCCGCGTCCGCAGCAGGTCGCCCGCCCGCATCGCCCGGTCGGCCAGCGCCTGCAGGCGCCGCTCGGTCGCGTTGACGGTGCGCATGGCGGGCTCGTAGCGGCGCAGCATGAATTCCGCGAAGGTCTGGCGGCCCTGGAAGCGCGCCTCGCGCAGGGCGGCGATGCGCTGGGTCACGATCGCCTCGTAGGCCGTGGTCGCGCCGAAGCGGAACGAGCTTCTGGCCGCGATCGTCTCGAGCTCGGCCGAGATCGACAGCAGCTGTTGCAGCGTCTCCTCGGGCGGTTTCGCGCCTTCGGTCATGTCGCTCATCAGCTGGGTCAGGTGGGCGTCGGCCTCGCCGATCTTGGGCGCCATCGCCCGGACCCGCGAAAAGCCCAGCATCGACATCGACTTGTAGGTCTCGATCTCGCAGAGGCGCTGCACGATCCTGCCGATCCGCCGCCGTCCCGTCTCGGGGCTGATGAAGAGCGCAAAGCGCAGGTGCCCGGCGGGATCGATCCGGAAATCGCCCGCGACCACCGCCGCACCGTCCAGCACGTTCGAGACCGCCAGGCTTTCCGGCACGAACCACTCGGACAGGGCCGCGTCGATGCGCTCGTCCCCCGGATAGGGTTCCAGCCGCAACAGGACGGAGGTGACGCGCTGGCCCGGCGCCTGGGACAGCCAGTCCTCGGGGAAGACGCCGAAATCCGCCGGATCGAAGGGCCGATCGCCCAGGCCCTCGGCGAAGGCGGTATAGGTCACGAATTCGGTGTGCTGTTCCCATTTCAGCGTGTGCCGCCCGATCCGGCCCGAATAATGGGTGGCCCCGGGCTGGGGATGCGGCGCGCCGTGGCGGTCGAGCAGCGCCGTCAGATGCGCCAGATCCAGCGCCCGGTCGCGGCTGACGGCCTCCTTCGGCTGCTTGATCGCGATATAGACCGCCGTGCAGGGCGCAGACATCGTGGGGAACGGGCGCGCGTGCAGCTCGTTCGCCATCTTGTATCGCAGGGGATGGTCTTCGATGGGGGCCATGGCGGGTATCCTTTGTCCCCTAGATACGCCGCCAATCCGCAAAGGCAAAGAATTATTTTATATCTATCAATGAGTTAACGGGGTGCAATCGTATACTGTTCCGCCGCGGCCGCCACCCGCCACGAAAAAGGCCCCGCCGGGGCGGGGCCTTGTCCGATTGTCCAGATGCTCCGGATCAGGCGATCTTGGGCAGCAACTCGTCCAGCGACTTCTTCGCGTCGCCATAGAACATCCGCGTGTTCTCCTTGTAGAACAACGGGTTCTCGATCCCGGAATAGCCGGTGCCCTGGCCGCGCTTGGACACGAAGACCTGCTTGGCCTTCCAGCATTCCAGCACCGGCATCCCGGCGATGGGGCTGTTGGGATCGTCCTGCGCCGCGGGGTTCACGATGTCGTTCGACCCGATCACGATGGCGACGTCCGTTTCGGGGAAGTCCTCGTTGATCTCGTCCATTTCCAGAACGATGTCGTAGGGCACCTTGGCCTCGGCCAGAAGCACGTTCATGTGACCGGGCAGACGGCCCGCGACCGGGTGGATCGCGAAGCGGACATTCTTGCCCTTGGCGCGCAGCTTGCGCGTCAATTCGCTGACCGATTGCTGCGCCTGCGCCACCGCCATGCCGTAGCCGGGGATGATGATGACGCTGTCGGCCTCGTTCAGCGCCGCCGCCACGCCGTCGGCGTCGATGGCGATCTGCTCGCCCTCGACCGCCATCTGCTCGCCCTTGGCGCCGCCGAAGCCGCCCAGGATCACGCTGACGAAGCTGCGGTTCATGGCCTTGCACATGATGTAGGACAGGATCGCACCCGACGAGCCCACCAGCGCGCCCACCACGATCAGCAGGTCATTGCCGAGGCTGAAGCCGATCGCCGCCGCCGCCCAGCCGGAATAGCTGTTCAGCATGGACACGACCACCGGCATGTCGGCACCGCCGATCCCCATGATCAGGTGATAGCCGATGAAGAGCGCCAGCAGCGTCAGCAGGACCAGCGTCCAGCTGCCCGCGCCGCCCAGATACATCGCCGCCAGCACCACCGAGCCCAGCGCCGCGCCCGCGTTCAGGGCGTGACCGCCCGGCAGCTTGGCCGCCGCGGTGTTCACCTTGCCCGCCAGCTTGCCGTAGGCGATGACCGAGCCGGTGAAGGTGACCGCACCGATCCAGATGCCCAGCACCAGTTCGACCCGCAGGATGCCGATCTCGACGCCGGTCTTCTTGGCGATCAGCTGACCGAAGGAGGACAGGCCGTCATAGATCTCCTTCGGCAGGCCGATGGCGGTATAGCCATCCTCGGCCACCGCGCCCAGGACAAGGCCGTTCTCGGCGAAGGTGCCTGAGAGCGCGTTGATCATGATGTCGGCGTTGAAGCCGACGAAGACCGCCGCCAGGCCGACCAGGCTGTGCATGATGGCCACAAGCTCGGGCATCTGGGTCATCTGCACCTTGGTCGCCAGCTGATAGCCGACGCCCGCGCCCAGCGCGATCAGGATGATCGAGACCGCCCAGAGCCCCTGGCCCGGGCCGATCAGCGTGGCCAGGACGGCGATCGCCATGCCGGCGATCCCGTACCAGACGGCGCGCTTGGCGCTTTCCTGTCCCGAAAGCCCGCCCAGCGACAGGATGAACAGAACCGCTGCAACGGCATAGGCCGCAATCGTGAATCCGAAGTCCATGATCCCCGCCCCTTTACGATTTCTGGAACATGGCGAGCATGCGCCGTGTCACGAGGAAGCCGCCGAAAATGTTGACCGACGCCATGAAGATGCCGGCCGCGGCCAGCAGCATGATGAGGAAGGACGACGATCCCACCTGGATCAGCGCGCCCAGGATGATGATCGACGAGATCGCGTTCGTCACCGCCATCAGCGGCGTGTGCAGCGAATGCGCCACGTTCCAGATCACCTGGAAGCCGATGAAGACCGACAGCACGAAGACGATGAAGTGCTGCATGAAGCTGGCGGGCGCGATCAGGCCCACGCCCAGGACCAGCGCCGCGCCCACCGCCAGAAGGGCGACCTGGTTGCGGGTCTGCGTCCGGAAGGCGGCGATCTCGTTCGCGCGCTTCTCCTCCGGGGTCAGCTCCTTGGGCTTTTCCTTCTTCACGCTGGCGATCGCGGCCACCTTCGGCGGCGGCGGCGGGAAGGTGACCGCACCCTCATGCGCGATGGTGGCGCCGCGGATCACGTCGTCTTCCATGTTGTGCACGACCTGCCCGTCCTTGCCCGGGGTGAGGTCGGTCATCATGTGACGGATGTTGGTGGCGTAGAGCGTCGAGGCCTGCGCCGCCATCCGGCTGGGGAAATCGGTATAGCCGATGATGGTGACGCCATTGGGCGTCACGATCTTCTCGTCCGCCTTGGTCAGTTCGCAGTTGCCGCCGCGCTCGGCCGCCAGGTCGACGATCACCGATCCGGGCTTCATCGCCTCGACCATGTCCTTGGTCCAGAGGATGGGCGCCGCGCGGTTGGGGATCAGCGCCGTGGTGATGACGATGTCCATGTCGGGCGCCAGCTCGCGGAACTTCTCCAGCTGCTTGGCCTGGAACTCGGGGCTGGACGGCGCGGCATAGCCGCCGGTCGCGGCACCGTCCTGGTTGTCCTCGAAGTCGAGGAAGACGAATTCGGCGCCCATCGATTCGATCTGTTCGGCCACTTCGGGGCG